>CAZRCH010000040.1:0-17933 GCA_964598545.1 uncultured Methanolinea sp.
GAGTGGGATGACTATCAAATACCATGAAAACGAAGAACCGTATGATGTAATGCTGGTAATACTATGGCAACCGCAGCTATCGAGGAAGTGAAGGAGTGAAACTCCTTCTCATTGCTTTTTTTTGTGATTTATTCACTCAATTGAACCTTTTTTATAAGAAGACATATCTATTGGTTGACCGATACCTGCAAGGGTTAAAGGAGGAGCGGATCGAGTTGGGGCCTGCGCATGGTGAACCTGGCCCCGGCATGATCAAATTTTCCCCCTGCCCCATGGCTCCCACTTTCTCCCGTTCCTTATCCAACCCTCTCATGGCCCGGGAGGTAGATTCGGTCCGTTTTTTTGTCATAGATCAGAAGATCCCGGAACATTTCAGACTTCGTCGCGTCATTTTGGTTCCAGTAGGTCACTTCGTAGTGACCGGGTGAGATCTCCTCCCAGGTACCGTCGAAAGCCAAACCAAGCGCCTCTGCGTGGAAGGAATGGTCTGCATGAAAGGTGTAGCGCTGGGTGTATCCCTTCCCATCGGACCATTCCCAGGTGCCGGTCAAGGGGGAAGGCTCATCTTCAATGCACCCGGCACATACGAGACAGAGGAGCGCGAACGTCAGCAGGAGCGTGATTGGTCTCATGGCAGGCGTCTTTTCCCCGGCATATGCAGATGGATGCGATCTTCCCCCTTCAACACAGGCATGATAACCCCATGAAAGGGGGATGAGTCCCCTTCATTGACTGGTTCAGTTCTGTATCTCTTCATTCCTGATCCCGCGGAAGAATTCCCAGTGGAATGGCCCGGTTACAAATTCCTCTCCAATGAAGATTCCCGATGCATCGTCGGCGAGCACCACCATCCTGTCTTGGTCCGGGAAGTACCTGATGTCAAGGTGCTGTTTCTCGCTGCTGGAGCCAATAAAAAGCCGGTCACCTTCGGACTCCCAGGGGAACTCCATCGAGCTTATGAAGGGAGGATCGGTACCGGGAACCAGCATGTCGTAACGACCGGTCATGTTCTCGTAAAAGACGAACAGGATAGTGGCATTATAGGTGCCTACATTTCCCTGGTACACCCAGGTTCCTGGAAAAGGGTTCTCCTGAGGAGTGGTCGCCTGATCAGTGCATCCTGCGGTAAGCACCACTCCACCCACCCCAAGTACGAGGAAGATGAGCAGTCCCCCAAGTTGAAGATATTGATCTCTCATTGCGCAAGTCTCTCCTGCAAATATTTTTGACTATCAACAATCGCCTGAAGCATTCAGAATCTGTAACGAGGTATCTGGTCCTCTTGGAGATTGTTCTCCATGGTCCAGAACCAGGCTTCGCCGTCCTTTACCTGGAACACTGCAAGGAACTTTTCTGTGTCCGTTCCAAGCGACCGGATCCACGGCCTCTCTCCAAGAAGCGCGTTCACGAGAGCAGGCTCTTTTCTCCATTCCACTCTCCCTGTGGCCCGAAGCATCCTCCCTCCGCCCTGCTCGGGAGGCGCCGGATCATAGAAGCAGAGCTCGACCTTGGGGTTCTTCTGCAGCTGCTGATAGATCCGTTTCATCTTGCCGGTGTGAAAGAAGAACCCGGTCCTGTCGGCACGCCACATGAGAAAATACCTTACCCTTGGCTGGTCCCCCTCGACAGTGGCAACGGCACACACCGGGTGCTTGGTGGCAAAATGGACACAATCCTCAAATGACATTCCCTTATCTCCTTACAAAATTTTAGGACTCAAAAAGAATAAAGGATTTCTCAACAGGGACAGAAGGAACCAGGCCATTTTTTTTAAGACCATGAACGGGTTATGAAAAAACGTGATTGCCCCCAAAGGCATGACTATCCGAAGGATACTGGTCATTTGAGAGGATATTCTATTGCTTCCTTGGAGGGCGTCCTCGTCCGGAACTGGTTTTGCATGTCTTCCCAGATGATCTCTTTTATCTGTGCGACAAGCCTCATGCTGACCTCCCCGGGATCTTCGCCAGTCTTCATCGCAATCTCCTGGGAAAGGCGGGGGATGATGTGTTCATTGTAAGGAATGGAGAGTCCGGTTATCTTCCAGATTGCAAATTCGAGTTCGTCTTTTAGTCCTGGCCGCATGGCATCACCCTTCGGGGGTTTGAGGAAAATTCCCATTCATATCCTCATTTCCTTTTGATAAACCTGATGAATGGAGCACATGCTTCCCACACAGGCACTCTCCGGTCCTTCCTGCCGCCGCGCAACACTTTCTCCCACCGGTGATCCGGGGGGTGGCTGGACGACTTGGCCATCGTTGTCCGGACAAAAAAACCGAAACACACAAGCAAATGCTCTCAATCAGACGACACTCATAATTCAGCGGATCATGTGCCGAGCCACCACACTGGCCTCACCCATCCCTGATACCCGGTGACCGATTCGCATAATGGCAGGAGAACGACTCTCTCATACCCAAATCCCGTTCCGTTTCAGCTACCTTTTTTTGTGCTGCCTGCAACCTTGGCTTTGAGTGAGATCTACGGGAAACCAGTCATGATGGCCCGACCACAACCCTGCAGGGAAAGAGAGCCATTGTTGCGCGTCCATTTGAAAGGATACCCGATACCGGGGCCCTTCTGTATCGCGTGTGCCGTTCTCCTCATTCTCCTCTTCTTCCCGGCTTCAGCGGACATCGCCCCTGATACAGAACGAAAGGAAGTGCTCTACCTCAACTCCTATCACCGGGGCCAGGAATGGTCGGATCCCATCACCGATGCCATTGAAGAGGTTCTCCTCACCTCAGGGACTCCGGTCAATCTTCACGTGGAATATATGGATTCCAAGCGGTTCGCCGACGAGGGGTATGTCATGACCCTCCATTCCCTGTACGCCCGCAAGTACCGGGATACGAGGTTCGACGTCATCATCTGCTCGGACGACAACGCATTCAAATTTATCCTGGACCATCGTGACATCCTGTTCCCGGGAATACCGGTCATTTTTTGCGGGGTAAACTATTTCTCGCCTGACATGATCCAGGACACCAGGGGTATCACTGGCGTAGTAGAGACCTTTGATATCGAAGGCACGCTGGACGCCGCCCTCATGCTTCTGCCGAATACAAAGGAAGTCTATGTGATCAACGACGCCTCGCTCACCGGCGCGGCGAATAAAATGGTGATCGACGAAGCCGCCTCTTCGTATGCAGGAAGACTGAACTTCACCTTTCTGGAAGACTACACCATGGGGGAACTCCAGGAGAGAGTCTCCACCCTCCCGGAAGAGAGCATCATCCTCCTGATGACGTTCAACCAGGACCGGACGGGAAGAGATTATTCTTACCTTGAGAGCCTGAATTACCTCTATCCCCATGCGAATGTGCCCATCTTTGCCATTTGGGAGCTCTATATCGGCCACGGCATAGTCGGCGGCATGCTCACCAGCGGGCATGACCAGGGACGAATCGCTGCAACTCTCGCTCTTGATGTGATGAACGGGACCAATATCTCCGATATCCCCGTGATGGTGGGGCCGGAGAACCAGTACATATTCGATTACCGGGAGCTGCAAAGGTTCCGCCTCGACCTCTCGTCACTTCCTCCCGGATCACGCATCGTCAATATGCCGACGGCTCTGGTCCCCATCCCCGAATATATCCTGTGGGCAGCAGTGATCAGCGGGACGTGCATGATCCTCCTGATCGGGGTCCTTGTCTATTCCAACTCGCGCTTGCGCCAGGTTCGCAATGCCCTCGATGCGAGTGAACGCCGGTACCGGGCAGTGGTTGAAGACCAGACAGAACTCATCTTCAGGATCCGCCCGGATGGCACATTTGTCTTTTTAAATGATGCATTCTGCGAGTTCTTCAGCGCACGCAAGGAAGCGGTCCTCGGCGGGTCCGGTCCCCCTCCGATCCCCAGGAAGAACATGGACGCCCTCCTTGATCACCTCAGGTCTCTCTCGGCAGAACACCCCTCATGCATCATTGCAGACATGGTAATCCTTCCCGGGGGGTCCCCCCGGTGGATCCGCTGGTCCAACAGGGCCATATACGACGATGCCGGGAACCTGAAAGAGTTCCAGTCGGTGGGAAGGGATTACACCGACCTGAAAAATGCGGAGGACCAGCTCCTCGCATACCAGAAAACGCTTGAGGCCCAGGTGGAGGCACGGACCAACGAACTCGCTCTTGCATACGAAGGTCTCAAGAGCGAGGTCTCTGAAAGGAGAAGAGCGGAAGAACTCCTCGCTGCAGAAAAAGAACTCCTCTCGGTAACATTCAATTCGATCACGGACGGCGTGATCAGCACCGACCTGGATGGACGGGTGCGGTACCTGAACCGGGCAGCATGCCATCTCACCGGCTGGAACGCAGATGAGGGCGCAGGACAACCCCTCGACCGTGTATTCCCAGTTGCAGGGAGCACCGGGCAGATCGCAGGCGGCCTACTTGACGGGATATCAGCCCAATCCGGAGGGCTGGAGATACAAAGAACCACCACGCTCGTCAACAGGGAAGGTCACCATATACCGGTCTCCGTCACCGCGACTCCCATTCGCGACAGATTATCGCAGATCGTCGGTTTCGTGATTGTCTTTCGTGATACCTCTGTATTGCAGAAGTATGAACAGGAGCTGATCCGAAGCCAGAAACTGGAAGCGATAGGCATCCTCGCCGGTGGGATTGCCCACGACTTCAACAATATCCTCACCAGTATACTCGGGCATGTTTCACTTGCGAAAATGGATACACCATTGGACGCGCCTCTCCATTCCACCCTGTCCATTGCCGAGGAAGAGATCTTCAGGGCCAGGTTGCTGACCCAGAGGCTGCTCACCTTCTCCCGGGGTGGTGCGCCTGTCAAGCGGATCGTGCCGATTGGCCCCCTGGTCACGGAGGCTGCCGAGACCATGCTCACCGGGTCGCGATCGAAAGCGGTTTTCTCCATTCCTCCCGACGCATGGAGCATCGAGGCAGACCCTGACCAGATCGCACAGGTGATCCAGAACCTGGTGATCAACGCCGACCAGGCGATGCCGGAAGGAGGTATTGTCGACATCAGGATATCCAATATCGTCCTTCACGAAGAGAGCGCACTCCCCCTCCCTCCAGGCAGATACGTGGCCGTGTCCATCACAGACCACGGACAGGGGATAGCCAGGAGCATCCGGTCAAGGATTTTTGATCCCTACTTTTCCACAAGGGAAGGAGGGAGTGGCTTTGGTCTTTCCTCAGCCCTTTCCATTGTAAAAAAGCATGGGGGTACCATCGAACTTATCAGCCGGGAAGGTGAGGGGGCATGCTTCACTGTCTACCTCCCTGCAGTCACCGGCATGCAGGCCACAGATTCTTCCTCTGAGGACCCATTTCCTGCAGACACCGGAAGGATACTTGTTCTTGACGATGAAGCCGGGATCAGAGAGATCCTCCAGACCATCCTGACCAGGAACGGATACCATGTCGATTGTGTGGCGGATGGACGAGATGCAATTGCTCGCTTTAAAGAATGCCGGGACAAGGGGGTGCCGTATGACCTGGTCATCATGGATCTCACCATCCCCGGCGGCATGGGTGGTCTTGCAGCATTTCAGCAGATGCGTGAGATTGAGCCAGTGATGACCGGGATTGTCTCAAGCGGCTATTCCACCGACCCGGTGATGGCAGATTATCGTTCATACGGGTTTTCCGGGGTTATCCGCAAACCCTACCGCCTGGAAGAGATCATGCGCCTTGTCGGGAAACTTATGAAGGAACGCCAGAATAGATAAGGCGGGCGGCAATACCCCACGTTAATCTGCGTAATTCCGATGAAAACCACATCCGCAGTGTATTTCTGCGGGAGTACAGGGTAGAAGAGTCTCATACCTGTTTCATTTCTCAAAAATAACAGTCATTCAAAATTGAACCATGAAGGATATTTACCGACATGTACTCGCACTTACCGCCATGCGTTCTCAACCGGAAAAGCAAGCATGAAATAACCGTAACCTGAATCTCATAACAGTGGGAACATGTCGATGATCTGGGTTGCCTGGTTCACGATACTCCTGGCTTTTCTGTTTACCTTCACGAATGGGTTCCAGGACGCCAGCAGTATCGCTGCCACGTTCATCTCCTCCCGCTCTGCGACACCCCGGCAGGGGATCATCTTTGTTGCTGCAATGGACTTCATTGGCGCCCTCCTCGGGGGGAGTGCCGTGGCGTTTACCATATCCGGCCTCCTTGCCCTGGAGACTAACGCCTTCCTGGTCCCTGTCTTGCTGGCAGGAGTGCTTGCGGCACTGATCTGGAACCTCCTGACCTGGTGGACAGGACTGCCATCGTCATCTACCCACGGACTCATCGGCGGGCTTGTGGGTGCGGGATTCGCTGCAGGCGGCTTGCCTGGTGTCCACTGGGGAATCACGGCATTCCTGGAACCACCCCACGAGATAACCGGCCTTACCAAGATCATCGTGTTCCTGGCAGTGTCCGTGTTGCTCGGATTCATCGCAGGATATCTCATGCGGAAGGCCACCAGGGTTCTTCTCAGAAATGCAAAGCGTTCGGTAAACCGGGATATCGTCAGGCTCAACTGGATTGCGGCGGCAGTAATGGCCTTCTCAAACGGCGCGAACGATTCCCAGAAACAACTCGGGATTATTGCCCTGGTTCTCCTCGCTGCAGGCCTCTCTACCTCACTTGATATCCCGCTCTGGGCACGCTTTGGGTGTGCTTCCCTGCTCGGTGCAGGGACCCTCAGCGGGGGCTGGCGTATCATGGCCACCCTCGGGAGGAAGATATTCAGTATCGATCCCATCCATTCACTCGATTCGCAGGTATCATCCGGCTCTGTGCTGGCAGTATCAACCCTTGCAGGGGCTCCGGTATCTTCAAGCCACATCATCTCCACATCGGTTATCGGGGTCGGAGCGGCAGAGAATATCCGAAAGGTGCAGTGGTCAGTCGGAAGAGAGATAGTGCTCGTGATGCTCGTGACCATCCCTGCAACTATCATCCTGGCGTTTGGGATCTCTCTCCTCCTCTTTCCTCTCACCGGGAGCATATCATGACTGAAGAGAAAGGTGGTAGTGATAAGGGGAAAAAAGGGCTTTTCGAATTCATATTCCCCATCGAACATGACTTCGAGGCAATGCTCGCTCTGCAGGCGGAAAAAACTCTCGAGTGCGTATACACCCTTGTCCAGTGGTTGAAAAAGACACCCCTCGATGAACCGCAACAACTGATGCAGCTGGAGATGCAGGTGGATGCCATGCGCTACGACCTGGAGGAGAAACTCATGGCATCGTTCTCCACTCCATTTGACCGGCAGGATATCTACAGCCTCTCCCGCCAGATGGACTATATCGTGAACTATTCCTACGAGACCGCAAGGGAGATCTATGCATTTGGAGTGCATCCTGACGACGCAGTCCTGGGGATGGCCGAGGCGCTTTTCAAAGGAACAAAGTGCACGGCCGCAGGTGTGCGGGCGATGGGCAGGGATAAAAAGAGGGTGGAAGAACTCATTCATTCAGCAAGGAGTGCCATGCGGACAATTGATGATATCTACATCCAGAGCATGGCAAAAATCCTTCGCACCGACGACCCTATGGATGCCATAAGGAAAAGGGAAGTCTATCACCACCTGAGGGATGCAGGACGGGCATTAAGGACCACCGTCGATATCCTGCACCATGCAGTGGTGGGATTGAGCTGAACGAAATGTGTTATGGCGGGGGAATATGAATTCCCCCCTGGCATGAGGGGAACATCCTCCGACCTCATCACACTCATGCAAAGGAAGTTTCCTGCATTGGGTTTTAATGAAGCCCCTGTCACCATTCCCAGAGTCGGCTTCCAGCAAGGGTCTCCAGCGATGGTCATGCACCCCCTGCTTTAAATTACCCCATCGTCTTTACACAAGGAGAGTTACACACCCATCGCGCAGTTACCCAAGTGCTCTCTGTCGGTTCGGTTTTGAACTTATCTCATCAACAATAATTTTATACTGCTTTTTCAATCCCTCAATGAGGCGCGAATTATGCCAAAAAAAGCGAAGAACGCACCTGCAAAGCAGAGAGCGAAGTCAGCCCGCAGCAGTGCATCTGCCTTACCGATCGCCCCGGTTATAAGGATTGCCAAGAACAGTGGAGCTGAGCGGATCAGCATGGACGGGACCAGGGCGATTGTAGCAAGGACCGAGGAATATATCGCCAATGTCGCCAGGATTGCTTCGAATGCCGCGGCATCGGAGGGCAGAAAGACCATAAGAGCAGAAGACATCGAGAAGTGTTGAAGAATTTATCTTTTTCTTCCAATTGAATTCCCCCTGCCCGATCCACAGGAAATTTTCCCAAACTCATTGGTCCCGTTCCAGTAAGGCTTTTCAATGCTTTGCATTCATCCCGGAACTGGAAAATTGGATTGGTCCTTTTGCGCGTGATTCCCTTCCAAGGATTCATCCTGCACACTTGTTCAGGACAAATGGTATCCCTCGATTGAATTAGGGACTGTGGTCGGGCAGGATAAAGGGAGGAGCCCGCGAATCTCTCAAATGGACCTGTATTCCCTCTCGACAACGAACTCTTTGATCATCTTCTCGACTTCGGGCTTGTTTCTGCTGTACACATTCTCGGCAGTTGAGTAGGGACCACTGTAGGTAAGAATATACACTTTCTTGTCCAGGATTGTGAAATACTGCATGTACGTCTTTGATGGATTGCCCCTGGAGTCGCGGGTATAGTATTCAATCCAGTATGCCTTGTTCCCGGAGAGCGTGGTCGGTGCGCTCTTGCTTGTCGCGGTAATCGCCAGGTCTTTCTGGAGTTTGGAGACCTTCTTGTTGAAATAATCCTCGAGCACGATAGTTTCGGGCTTCTGGTCAATGGATACGGTCAGGGATGCAATGTAATGGTAGCACTCGGTAGTCCGGGAACTGCACTCGGTCTCGGCGGGAGCGCTCAATGTAACCGCAGGGCTTGATCCTGACCCCTCCTTGACCTCCCAGGTTGGGGGATACGGCATGGAGAAACGCCACTTGGTGCTGGAATACTCCTTCCATGCATTGGGATCGGGAGTTGGCTCCGGTTCTGCTGCCACCTCCAGTGGTTCAACACTGATGTTCCACTCTCTCTCCGCGAGGAGAATCATGAGATGTTCCTCGTCGAGTATCCCCTCTTCATCCATCCTCATGAGGATGTCCCGAAGGGTGTGGTTCTCTTCGTCAAATTCGCCCTCACCTGCGGTAGCGCTCACGCTGTACGGGGACGAGGAGTTCCTGTTTTCTCCGAGATCCTCCGTGGTGTTCTCCAGGGGTGGAAATGCCTGGTGATACGCATACATGAGAGACCTGCCGGCTCCTCCAGTGAACTGGTTCTCGCTTCCACTCATGACGAGGAAAATGTTCCCCCCGACGGAGAGGGCAAGCAGCACCAGGAGAACCTTGACTTTGTCCATTCACGCACCTTTGTTTTGAGGAGCGCCAAGAACACTCCTCCTTTACGCATATTGAGAGCCTTTACACCTTATAGGTTGATATCTGGCCAGAAAGGAGACCGGGGAGGGAAAGACTCCCCCGGAAGGGAACGTATCCGTGTCCGTATTCGCAAATCCTACTAATCTTTTACCAGGATTGCCCCGAATATCAGAAGGAATATCCCGATCAGGATCGCAAGAATACCGATCACGCCTTTGAGAAACACGATGACGTCGGGGAGAAAAATCCATACCCCATATGCACCCAGGACAAGAAGGATGATCCCCGCAATAAGACTCGCAACACCTGTTTTATCCATTTTGACTACGTCCTCTCCTCTTTTTCAACAGTTTTCGATCTCCAAGGAGATAAGCATATTGATGCGCGCGATGAATGCGGGATCCGGCTTTGCGGACAGGTGGCAACCCGCCAACATTCTGAGAGAATGCCTGGATTATTCGGATTCCTGCATGGCGGCATAGACCTGCCTGAATATCTCGCGGGTTTCGAGTCCTTCCTCGCGGGAGAGCTTCTGGATAGCAAATCCCACGTGCACCAGGACAAACTCTCCCACTTTCGCATCGACGAGGTCAAGCCTTACCTCCTGCTTCAAGTCCCCGTAATCAACGACCCCAATATTGCCTTCCTTTATCTCCACCACTTCAGCAGGAACTGCGATGCACATGACCCTCACCCCAATTGTTAACGAAATATTGGTATTTCAAATGGATAAATGGTGCTCTTGAGCACCAGGCCGGATCTCATGATCCCCCATACGACCTGACATGATCCCACGCCTGGGCGAGTTCTCTCGGGGCATTGCCTTTTCGATAGATATCAGGGTCCTTCCGGTCGAATGCAGCCCGGTCGGCTCCCACAGGGCATACTTTAATGCATATGCCACATGGGGAGATTGACCTTCGGAATAACCCTGCACTGTATTGTGTGCAGGCACTCTTCTCGGTGATTCCCTCCGGGTACGCCTCTCCCGGCAATGCCCTTGATGGGCACATCTCGACACATCGCATACACCGGATACAGAGATCATTCTCCATGGTGGGATCGGGCGGCAGTACTGCAGACGTGAAAATCGTGCCAAACCGTATCCTCGGCCCATAGCCAGGTGTCAGGATCATGTTGTTCACCCCGAACGTGCCGAGTCCTGAAAGGTAGGCAGCATGGCGGTGCGAGAAGAAGGCAACCGGATTCTTCAGCAATACCTCGAGGTTCCCATACCCGTCCCTCGGCACGAAGATGGATGGATGACCCGCCTGGTTGAGCCATTCTGCAATCTGGAAGGTACGTTCATCAAGAATGCGGTTCAGCGTCCGGTAGAGCTCGTGGTAATAAATGGATGGAGTGGTCTCGAGGACTGGCAGGTGCACGGGCAGGCCGATTACAATAACGGATGCGGCTTGCGGGTAAATGGAGCGGGGATGGAATGGCTCGGGAACCCATGGCGTGAACGGCGGCTCCTCCCAGCGTGAAACCTCGGCCACCCCCATCACCGGTATACCCCTTCTCCTGCACCATTCTTTGAGAGCCGTCTTCAATCTGCGGGTCATGCTATAAGGATAATTGGGCCGCTTACTGAACATAAAATGATGGGACTGGTCAGAGTATGTTTGGACTGGCGTTTTTCCAGTGCTCCAATAGAGAGAACACGACCCGGGGTCTGCGGATTGCAATACCGGAGCCCATTGACCCAAAGGGCAGAGTGTAATCTTCCGGATAAAATTGGGTTTTTCGCAATCCGGCGTCATTGAGATTGATGGATCTGAAAGGGGACGAGGGGACTTTCCGCCCCTTGCCCCCAGATTCGATGCCGGGGGGACGCTTCTGGAATTCCTGCGAAGTCTTCACCTTTCGGCAGGGGGACAGAAGATAAGATATGGTAAGAAAAGTTTTGCCGGGAGGGATACATATACCCGGCCTGCCCCGGCAATATATGGTACCCAGTCAGACGCCAAGCTCGAGATCTACGCCCCGGCTCATGCACCTGAAGGCCTCATCCTCGTTTCCGAGTTTCTTCAGGGTCAATCCCTTGTCAAACCACGATTCAGCATCGCCGGGATCGATCTGTATGGCCTGGTCAAAGCACCTGACGGCCTCCTCGCACCTGCCCATAGCGTCCAGGCAGTTGGCCTTCTCCCGCCATGCCGCTGCATAGCCTGGCATCTCTTTTAACGCCTGGTCGAAGTATCCGAGGGCAACGGCATAATTACCGGCTCCTGCTGTTTCCATTCCAATCCTGGCATAATATCCAGCTTTTTCCGCGATGTGCAGAACTGTCCTGTTCATGATGTACAACCCCCTTTCTTTTCAGTCAGGGAATGCGTTTCCCGCACCCCTCCGACACACAACCCTGGAATGCCCGTGATAGTATATTTTTGCCGATCAACTCTGCAGGTATGCAGTGCATAGCACCTGTGCAGCACTCAATGACCCCATGAGTGCATGGCAATGAAAAAAGGAGAAAAATCCCCGGTTTCAACATTTCACAGGAGAAGAGTGCAAAAAAGCGGTGTCTTCACGCGCGGGAAAACGTGGTGAATGGAGATATCGGTGAGAATAAGTCTGCAAAGCGCCGGGGAAGAGATTTGAACTCTTGAGGTGCTGGGCACCAGTGGCTTTCAAGGCCACCGCCTTTCCGGACTAGACTACCCCGGCCCGGATATATCCGTTAGGCCTTGATTCTCAAAAATGTATCCGGCCCCGTGGCCCAAGAGAGAGGGGAATGAAGGATTAGCGCAATGCCCTCTTCATCCCCAGTGCCAGGAGCGCGAGCAGAGCGAGGAAAACCGGCAGTGGTGACTTCGGCGTAGGAGTGGCCGTCGCCGCAAACACAGGGGGAACTTCTGTTGCAACGCCGACTCTTTCTGCACCTTCAGCAAGAATAGTGACATCTCCCTCATCCGAGAACCGGTAAGGGTACACCTTCAGGTAGACAGTCGCCCCTCCGGTATCAATAGTTACTTCTTCTGGGTCGATCTGGCCTTTGTTGTTCACCTTCTGGATAACCCCCTGGGCATCAGGGTATTCAATGACCCAGTCTACCCCTGCCGAGGTGGATATTTTCACCTTCTCCTGTGCTCCCGTCACCGTGAAGTACGCCGGCATGTCATTGCTTGAATGGGCGGTCGCGGTGACGGCCACCATACGTGGCTCCGGAGTGGTGGGAACCGTTGTTGGCTCGTATTTTGGCTTGACCTCGAACGGGAAGGTTCCAATATATCCCTTGTTGTCGGTGAAACTCACGTCGTAAGTTCCGGGAACGTCGATCCTGATCTCCTTTGAGAATGACCCGTCATACAGGGTCGCGATAAATTCAGGTCCGAAAACCACCTCGTTCTCGGGGCCGATAACCTGTACCTGGACCCCTGCATTTCGGAGAGCAGGGATGATCCCTCTCAATTCGAGGGTGCCATCCATCTCCTGGGTCCTCGGTGACTTGATCGTCATTTCATCTGTCCGGTCAATAATCTGAATCACACGTATCGTGGTCGAGTCCCCAAGGAACGCGTATCCCTGTATCCCGGGGACCTCAACTTTGTACTGGCCTTTCGTGAGATCCTGCGTATCGAAAACGACCGTGAACTCTTTAGGCCCCTGAAGGGTGACAGTCTCACGACCTATCTCTTCTGTAATATACTCTGAACGGTAGAGGACAACATCCACGGATATCCCTGCCGGCAGGTTGCTCGTTCCGTTCACCACCAGCGGCATACCCCTCTGCACGCTCATCGGGGCATAAACGGAGAGTTCATATGCTGCAGAAACCCCTGCGAGAGACAGCAGGATCACTGCCATTAAAGCCATCGACCGGAACCTCACCCGGTAACTGTGTTGGAAACCTGTCATTCTCTTGCACCTGTTCTTTTTGCAGGGAGTCTGTCCTGCGATGCGTCCGGGAAAGGCATGAAAAAATCATCCCCTGAACACAGTGAATAACATAAATATGCCATTCCTGAATTGAATAGTCTTCTGGTGAGGGCCCCCCCATATATACTCAAAATCTTGTCCAATGGGAAATCGGGAAGATGATTGGGTCCTGCTCATGCAGCACCGGAAACCTGGATACACGCATTCCTGCCAATGCAAACATGGCCCCGTTCATGTATTGCGCAAAACCTCGTGCGGTCGTGAATACACGGTGTTAAAAGTCAGGCGCGCCAATGATACTCCAGTGTTTCCCGATAGAGAATATGACCAGCCGCTGGCAGCATGGGCCGGACGCGACCGCATCCTGGGGCAGGTGGTGCCCGCCCTCACTATCATCCTGAAGACCGGAGGATGCGCACATGACCGCTGCCGCATGTGCAGTTACCGCCACGAACGATACGGCAGGCTCAAGCACGGGGAGCTCGAGGCAGGGCTGCTGGCCCAGCTGGCCTGGATCGGGAACAATTTCAACCTCGAGGATTTTGATGCGGTAAAGATATATACATCGGGCAGTCTTTTTGACCCTCTCGAGATGCCAGTTCGGGCAAGAGACACCCTCGCAAAAATGATGCGGGGTAAACTTGTCATCGCCGAGACCCGCCCGGAGTACGTCACTGTTGACAATCTCAGTCACTTCGTGACCCTGATCGACAACGGCACCCATGAGACACCCCTTTTCATTGCCATCGGGGTCGAGACCAGCAATGATACAATCCGGGAAAAATGCATCGACAAGGGCTTCTCGTGGGACGACTTCGTCAAGGCAACGGCAAGGGCCCGGTCTGTCGGTGCCGGAGTAAAAGCGTACCTCCTTGCAAAGCCACTCTTCCTTACCGAACGCGAAGCGATAGACGACATGATCTCATCGATCCGCGACCTTTCCGGCATGGCAGACATGATCTCCCTCAACCCTTGCACCGTGCAGAGGAACACCGAACTTGAGCTCTACTGGAAACAGGGAGCATACCGGCCACCATATCTGTGGAGTATCCTCACCATCCTCTCGGAATCCCCCGTTCACCTCACGTGTGATCCTCTAGGGGGAGGGCAGGAGAGAGGGCCGCATAACTGCGGGGTGTGCGACAGTCCCCTCGTCAAAGGGATAAGGGATTATTCCCTCACTGCCGACAGGGACCTTCTCTCTGCACTTCTTGCCACCAGCTGCTCCTGCAAAGAAGAATGGGAGTTTGTACTGCAGGAGGAGCGTTCCTACTGCATGCCCCTGACACGCTAAAAGGCACTCCCCTGCAACTCGAGCTGTTTGTCAAGGAGGGGGAGGAATGTACCAGCGTCGCTGACCACTCCTATAGCCTGGAGAGTTCCCCTGTCCATCAGTTTCGTGACCGAAGAGGGATTGATGTCCACGCAAATGGTCTTGACATACGAGGGCAGGAGATTTCCCACGGCGACAGAATGGAGGAGGGTTGCGATCATCAGGACCATGTTGCACTCTTTCACATGCTCGCGCATGCAATCCTGCGCCTCCATGGAGTCGGTGATGACATCAGGGAGTGGCCCGTCATCCCTTATCGACCCGGCAAGGACGAAAGGAATCCCATGCTGGATACACTCGAACATGATACCTCCTGTGATAACCCCCTTCCTTACCGCATTCTGAATCGATCCTGCCCTCATCACCTCCGATATGGCATAAAAATGATTCTTGTGGCCGCCGGTGACTGGTTTCCCGGTTGAGAGGTCCATCCCAAGTGAAGTGCCAAAGAGGTTGTACTCGATATCATGTGTTGCCAGTGCATTGCCCGCGAAGAGCACGTCCACGTATCCTTTCCTGATGATGGATGCGAGTGCGAGCGCCGCGCCGGTATGAATTATCGCGGGTCCCCCGACGACGGCAATCTTTCCTCCCTTCTTCTTCTGATCGATGATCTCTGCGGCAATTCGGGCAATGATAGTCTCGCTGGGCCGCTCAGGCGAGACAGTGCCCTGCATGAACTCGAATGTGGAGATGTGACGGGGTCGTTCCGGCGGGCTCACCCGCACCCCTTCTTCTCCCACTATCACAAGGTCTCCCTTCTTCAGTTTCGAGATGGGCGTGCAGGTTGCACTCACGGTCGCTGCGTCGATTACCACGAGGCAGTCCATCTCGATATTCTGCACGGGTATCCAGTTCCCCCCGAACTTGATGGATGTCGGGTGGTGGGTGGTGGAATAAAATCCCTTGGGGACTATACGATCCCCCTCGGCAGGGACGATGGTGACATCCCGTATCTCGCGGAGACGCACCCCATAGCGGTGGATCTCAGAGAGAATGGCATGAAGCTGGTCCTCGCTCTCCGCGTTCACCCGCAGGTGCGCATAGCTCGGGTCGGATTTGCGTTTTCCCACGTTAAAAACGATAATCTCAAAATTTCCGCCCATATCCATTATTTTATCAAACACCCTGGTCATGATGCCTGAATCAATGATATGGCCCTCGAGTTCGACTTCCCGCGAGACCTGCATATGTGTACATCTCCGCCACGATCATTTAAATTACTTCTCAAGAAAAAGGCTCAAATTATCTGTAAAACTCAAAGAGGACTTGTAATACGGTTTAATTTTTCAGGACCAGCGAGGGCCTTCACCGCGATTCCGTCGGGCGTGCAGAATGCTCGTGGCGAAGTCAAGGGCCTCGCGTGTATTGATGTTGTATGCAAGGCGCGGATCCGCGAGGATAACGCGGGTCTCCTCCTGGGGGAAATTGATAAGATTCCCGCAAATGATGTTGATTCCCGCAGGGCATGCTTCCACTCCGTCGATTATCTCGGTATATGCAACACGCGACCCGTATTTCTCTGCCAGGTCTTTTGGGATCCAGCACGAGAGGGCATCCCTGCCACTCTCAAGGTAGGATGCATGGAGTGTCGCGATGATATCATCCTCGAGGCAGGGAATGTCCGCAACAGAAGTGAACAACGGATCCACAATCTCAAGGGCCTCCACTGCCTCTGCAATGTCCTCCACATACCCCTGACCCCCCGCAGTGTAATGGGGAACCGCATGTGCACGGCACCAGTTATGCGTATAGGGGGTCTTCCTTGAGAGTACCACGACAACCTCGAATCCCGCGGACTCGAAGGCCTTGATCACATACCTGATCATGGGTACGCCGTTGATGGTCACAAGTGGTTTTTCACCGAGTCCGAGGCGGCTCCCAAGGCCTCCGGCAATGATCAGCGCAAACATTCGGAGAAGGCCTCCACGAGGAGGTTGTTCTCTTCCCTCTTTCGAACGGCAACCCGTATCGAACAGGGAAGACCAAACGAATGACAGTCCCTGACGAGGATGCCGTGCCGAAGAAGGGAGGCACAGAGTGGACCGGCATCGCGATCCATGTTGAGAAGGAGGAAGTTTGCCCTGGAAGGAACGACCACCAGAGGGAGGCAAGAAAGTTTGGCAAATAGCCGTTCGCGCTCTTCCCTTATCCTCTCGCGGGAGACCGACAGCTCTTCATATCGTAAAAAAGCCTCAATTGCCATCTGCTCTGCAACCGCATTGACACTCCATGGGAGGCGTCGGGCCTCGATCTTCGCCACCAGTTCCGGATCGCCGAACCCGTAACCGAAGCGGATCCCGGCCATCGCAAAACTCTTGGTGAGTGAACGGAACACAAAGAGAGACGGGTGCCGAATCCCCGAGAGAGTCTGCGAAGGATCATCCGAGACCTCGATGAACGCCTCGTCCACCGCCAAAATTGAGCCTTCATCCTCGCAATGGTCGAGCAGCGAGAGGATCTCTTCTCTCTCCACCATGTGCCCGGTGGGGTTATTGGGATTGCAGAAAAAGCGTATCCTTGTTCCTGGCCCTTCGCCGGAAAAAGCCCCTGCAAGTCTCGCAGAGAATTCATACTCCCCGAACGTGGGGGGATATGTGACCACCCTGTCGCCGGGATTGAGGACCGCTGCACAGAGGACGCGGATGATCTCAATTGATCCATTCCCCACTGCTATCTCGCTGACTTCCCGATTGAACCGGCCTGCAATGACCTCCTTGAGATCCAGGTAGGTATCATCCGGGTAATGTTCAAGACGATACGGATCGAGGATTGGTGCCAGGTGCGGGGGGTAGGGATTGATACTGGCTGAAAAGTCAAGGATTGGTGCGCCTGTCTCTTTCCTTGTCCTGATACCCGTCCCACCATGGACGACTTTTGAGAGATGCTGCCCGTTCATTTAAAAACCCAGAGATGCGAACATACATTTGTGGCCAGGATTATGATAAATCAATGGGAGCACCGGCTCCATTTATCAGAATCAAATAGAAATATTTATATACTATTTTGATAAAGTAGGTTTCATCTGCATAGTCAGACATTAGCAAGCTAATTGACTGACAAATGTCTGACAATTGTCGGACAATTGTCATATCAGGAGAAAACAACGATGAAACGCATCACCCTCAGGCTGCCGGACCAGCAGATAGAGATGCTCGAGCAGATGGTGGCGGCAGGGGAGTTCCCCACTGTCTCGGAAGCAGTCAGGGATGCGGTTCGCCAGTTGATCGAGAGACGCGGCGGACGTATCCTCAAGGAGAGTGACCAGGTTTCATTCAAGGTTTAGGAGGGTCAACAATGCAGAGTATCATCAA
>CAZRCH010000041.1:0-17609 GCA_964598545.1 uncultured Methanolinea sp.
TGATCTCGGGGTTCGTGGACGCGACGTCGGAGAGGCCCTTCTCGATGGCAAGCTTTGCCGACATGTACCGGACCTTCTTTGCAAGGTTGTAGGCAGCGTCCTGGTCGCCCCCGTCGATCATGGTGAAGAGCGGCGGGTCGGCACCGAGGCTCTTCTTGGTGTACCCCTCCTCGTCATTGTTGACGATATGCCAGAGCGGGACGCCTTCCATGGTGGCATTTGTATCCATCACTGGCATGAATGGGAGCAGGTTGTTGTACACGTAGGTGGTCGAGAAGGATGAGACTGCAACCGGGTGAAGCTTCCCCTTCGCAATCCAGTACTGGTAGTGGCCGTTGTTTGCGGCAGGCATTGACAATGCCCACTGTCCGGGTGCGGCGGGCCCAAGGGTTTCGGCCGCGAGGTCCCGGTCGTACACCGGCCGGTTCCTGCCGTCGTTGAAGGTCTCGTACTGGTGCCGCTGGAGGAGCATCACGGTTTTCCCTCCTGCCATGCTCCCGATCGGCCCATTGCTCACGGTCGTCGCGGCATACGTCGTGTGAAGGAGGCCGGTCGTCCGGTCGACATTGTATGTGACCTTCGTATCAGTCACGTAGTTGTATGCATAGGGAGCGAGAGCCTGCGTCCATGCCTCGGACTCGGCGAGTGCCTGATCACGGGTCGGCATATATGCATCGGGGTTCGCCGACCCCCTCGGGTACGCGACCACCGGGAGCCCGGCGATTACGAAGTGACGGGTCCCTCCGGGAGAGACCGGGGTGAGCCAGACCCCATGATCCGGGTATTCCGACACCTGGAAGGAGGCGGTGTCGTAGAAGACCGCGAAGTAGTTCCAGTTCGTGGTCGTCTTGTCCAGTACCCCTCCGAGGAACGACTTGTCCTGGTTTGTCCCGACAAGGAAGCATCCGAGCCCGGGAATCCCGGTGTTAACCGGCGAGACATTCACGTGCCCCCGTTCGAGGTTGAGCGTGTTGAAGGGGTTGCCGGTATAGAACTGGAACGCCATCGACTCGCCGGCCGGGGCATCCTTCCAGGTGAACCACCCAAACGGCGACCCCTTCGCCATCGTCAGCTTCAGCTGCTCCGTCGAACCTTTCCGGTCCAGGAGGAAGTCGATGTCCCAGTCGCCCATCCGGTCGGCCACCAGGTTGTCGGGGAACGCCTCGCCCCAGCCGGGTTCGGTCGCGTTCAGGTCCCCGGCAGGAAACACCCGGAGCCCCGAGACCCACTGCCCCTTCTGGCTGATCTCACGTGTCTTTCCATCCGGCGAGAACGTCGTAGCCCCGGATGTACAGGAGTTCGGCCCGTACTCCGCCCCGTCCGCGGCCGCAGGGATCGGCATCGAGAAGACGAGGCCTTTCACACGTCCCTGGCCGTCGACATTCGCATACCTGTTCCTGAACGTCAGCGAGAGCGGGTCCGCGTAAAGGGTCGACTGAACGAACGGTGTCGCGACCTTCACGAACTTCTCGGTCGGGGACTTGTAATACGCTCCTGTATAGTTCAGCGTGTTGTTCGGCCAGATGGTATAGCCCGCCCAGGAGTGAAGGCCGTATACAAGCTGCCCGTCCCTCATATTATCAGAGACCGGTGCGTACTCGGCATAGATGGGTGTCGGGTTTAAGCACCAGTTGCATTCGAAGAGATCGCTCCCCCGCCACCTGCAGTTGTCGGCCCGCTCGGTCTGGACATACGCGTTCCCAAGCTGGATCGGGGCGGCGGTGACGAGACCTGAGAAGGTGAAACTGATGATGAAGAAGAGGGAGAGTATTCTGAGGAGAGGTACTCTCGACATGGTATTGTGAACGTCGGGGGGGATGGTATTTATAGGTTGGTGGGAGGGCCAGGTGCGTGAGAACTGATGATTCATGCGAGATCTTTTCGGTGTATAAAAATGTGATAGTGTAATAATAGATCCTGTAGAATGGAAACGTTCGACGTGAAACCCGCATCAGCCTGGATAGGAATGTTCGTTGGATTGATAGGTGTATCAGCATTTGCCGCAGAAGGGCGATATTTTCAATCCATCAGCACACTGTCTCTTTCAATCCTCCCCCTGCTCGGCTTCTCCGGCACCCTGATCGTACTTGGGGAGATCCGGGACCAGATGCCTGACATGTGACGCAGCCATGGACCCTGAATTCAGAAAGATCGGAATAATCCTGCTGGTCGTATTCCTTCTATGGGTGTCCATCACTGTAGCCCTCGCTTTCGGCGGTCCGTATGCATACGATGTGGAAAAGATACGTTATGACCCGGATATCCCCGGAAACATTCCTGCAGCGGGGGTGCATATCACGGACCAGGACCTCGTTTCACGGCCTTATCTCAAGGAGGCGTTCGACGAGGGAAAATCGATCCTCATCCCCAGGGGAGACCTGACGGACTTTTTCCCGGGAAGCGTGTTCGGCCCTGAGTATGCAGTGAACCGGATGCCCATTACGGAGAGAGAAGAATTCGTGAATACAATCGTGCGCCAGAAAAAAACGATATGGGAGCATAACGGCACGTACATCAGGTTTCTCGTAAGGGCCGGGTGAGGAAATAACAGAGAATTTTAAACCTTGGTGCAGGAGATCCCCTCTCCCTTATTTCATCCTCTTCGCCACACCGTACCGGATGACTCCTTCCGGGCAGACGTCTGCACATGTCGCACACATGATGCAGTCGGGATTCTCCATTCTCCCCTCCCGGACCATGCCATGCACGTCGAGGCCTGCCGGGCATTTTTCCGAGCAGGTGAGGCAGTCGGTGCACCTGCCGGAATCGGCATCGAGCGCGAGTGCCGGCCAGCCGGCGAGGTTCCGGATCTTCCGGCCGACGACCATGATGCCGGCGATCGGGCAGAGTATATGGCAGAACCCCCGCTTGCCGCAAAAGAACGCCACAAGGAAGATCACTGCAAAGATTATCACCACCATCATGAGGACCTGGACGGACGTGACAGAGATCCCGTACATCGTGCCATATAGGGGGTCGACGCCCTGAACTCCGCCTGCAGCGAGAAACGCGTTTGCGATGGCAGCAATCCAGAGCACAGTGACGCCGTACTTGATCCAGTTGGGCCATCCCTCCTTCACGTTCTTCTTAATCAGCCGGGACCCGAGCTCCTGGCAGGCACCCATCGGGCAGAGCCAGCCACACCAGATCCGCCCGGCGAAAAGAGAGAGGACAAAGAGCACGATGTAGAGGAGGAAGGAGCCAGTTACTATGCCCTCGGATGCTCCCATCATGATGACGATCGGGGAGATGTAAAAGATCGTCACCGGGATTGCGATAAAAGTGAGCAAAAGGATCCAACGCCGGTATTTCTGGCGGGATGATGCAGGCTGTTGGGGCTTATCTGCTTCGGCCATACCTTATTCCTGCATTCCAGGTATGATTTGGATGACAATAATTCAGGTGGTCTCCCTGTTCCGGGCGATAAGCACAGAGGGAAGCGGGGGATTCTGATCCCCTGATATCCCTAACCTCTCCTTCATGTTACTGGAAAAAAGTACAACCCTTCTGATCGCAAACCCCAAGCCACCCTGCCACCGATACATACCTCACACATGCGCACCGCCCGTTCCCTCCTCCTCTTCGCCATCCTGCTCATCTCCCTTCTTGGAGCTGGCTGCCTGGACGGACTGGAGACGAAGGCCGCCGATCACGATAGCATGCTCGTAATCCTCGGGGATGCCTCCGACGCCATCCAGGGTGCCCTCGACGGGCTCGATGGGGCCGCCTCGATGACTGCCGCGTCGCTTGAAAAGACCGGGATCTCCGGGGCGGATGCGGAGGCGGTGCTGAAGGGGGGAATCGCATCCCACACTCTTGTCCTCACCATGATCACCTACGATTCGAACGGCACGGTCGTCGCCGCGGAACCGGAGAGTGTGAAGATCCTCGTCGGCAAGGACCTCTCCGGCCAGGAGGTCGTGCAGCGGGCGCTCGCGGAGAAGGTCCCGGTGATGAGCGGCATGTTCCCGCTTGCCGAGGGCGGGGACGGGGTGGTAGTCGAGCACCCGGTCAGGTCGGCGGACGGAAAGTTCCTCGGGGTGATCAGCACAATGTTTGGGCCATACGACCTGATCAGGCCGATCGCGGAGGATCAGGCGAAAGGAACTCCCTATACTTTCATGGTGATCGAGACAGGGGGCCATATCCTCTACGACCCGGACCCGGACGAAGTGGGGAAAGAGACCTTCGGGGATGCACTCTACGCACAGTTCCCGGAGATCGACCGGGTCGCACGCCATGCTGCCGCGAACCGCTCGGGATACGACACTTACTCGTTCTACTCCACAGGGTCGGATGAGGTCGTCCGGAAAGAGACCTTCTGGTCGACGGTCAGTCTCCACGGGACGGAGTGGAGGGTGATGGTGATCGGGGAGGAGTGAGCACCCCGGCATGCTTCCGGGATAAGATGACCGTCCGGATGCTTCAGTGCACCATGATGTACCAGGTGATGTAAACGGCAGGGACGAAGAATGGTTTCATGTCCTCCCATCCCTCCACCAGTTCCACAACCCTTTTGCCCCCCTGCGCGAACCGTTTGTTCATGATTCGCAGGCATATAATCATCGTTGTATTCCTCCTCACCGTGGCGATTCTCTCATCCGGGTGCACCAATACCATAGGAACAAAGACCGGGACCCCGGTAGGAACACCGATTCCCGCACCGACAACCACGATTGCAGCCTACACCCCACCTGACAAGATTACCACCACTCCGGAACTTGCCGCGTTCGTCGCACACGCCGCGGCATTCGCACGCGGGAACAAAAGGGATGCGGCGATTGCCGCGTTCAACGACCCGGACGGGCCGTTTGTCATCGGCACCATCCAGGTATTTGCCCTCGATTATGATGGAAACCTCCTCGCGGATGCGGGCGAGCCAGAAGTTGTCGGGACAAACATCCGGGACATGCCCGACTCCTTCGGGATACCGCTCGTGCGAAAGCTCGCGGAGACTGCGGGGTTCGGGAGGGGATACGTGAGTTACACCTACCCGAACCCGGCCATGAACCACACCTTTGAGCCGCGGATCGCGGTGGTGGAGGACGTGGACGGCACCTACTACGTCGGTGCGGCGATGTTTGCCTCCGAGGGGGAGGTCTTCCCGTCGGCGAAACTGAACACGTCCGCAGCGCACCCGGATGTCGATGACCTCGTCGCCTACGTGAAGAGCGCCGTTGCATACGCGAAAGAGCACGGGAAGGAGAAAGCCCTCTCGGAATTCAACGACCCGGAGGGGCAGTTCGTGCAGGGCGAGCGTGTCATGATGGCATTCGACTATGACGGCACGAACCTCGTGGCCCCGCCATATTCTCCCGAGCTTGTGAACTACCGCATCAACCTGATCAACTACCAGGACCCAGACGGCGTAGAGACCATCCGCGGGCTGCGGGACATCGCGAAGGGTGGCGGGGGCTTCTTCTACACGGTCGCACGGGTGGACGCGGACGGCAGGAATATGTACATCCCGAAGATCGACTATGCCGAGCCGGTCGACAACGAGTGGTGGGTCTTCTCTGGGATCATCGCTCCGGAGTACGCCGGGGCCGCCGCCGGAAACCTGGCCGGCGTCCAGCTCCGTTATTTCACTCGGGACGAGCTCTTTGACCGCGTGAACGAGGCGGTCGCCTTCGCGAAGGAGAACGGGAGGGAGAAGACCCTCGCGGAGATCAACAACCCCGAGGGCCGTTTCGTCACCGGCGACCTCTTCGTGTGGGCCTCTTCAAGAAACGGCGTCCTTCTCGCCGACCCGTTCTGGAAGTCAGGGATCGGGCAGAACCTGTGGGAGTATACCGACCGGCACGGAATGAAGGTGACGCAGGTCGGGGTCCAGGCGATGGAGAACGGTACCGGGTTCTCCCACGCGCTCTTCCCGAACACCGCAACGAACGGGACTGCGGACGTGCACAAACTCATCTATATGAAGGCGGTAGACGACACCTGGTGGATTGGGAGCGGCATCTACGGCCTCAGGGTGGAGTGAGGGACTCCCTCCACTCCCGGGGAGAGCCCGGGCTCTTTTTCATATTCTTTTAAATTGGTCCGCGAGAAGGGAATTCCCTACCGGGCATCCGGCGATCCCCTGCGATCTCAATTGTGATCGATCCATGAACCCTTCCCACCAATGGTCAATGGGCTGGGCGAAGGGCCCTGCACTATGGGGGAGAGTGGGCGCGCCACCCGGCCTCCACCTCGATTGCCTGACAGCGCAACGGATAGAACACGTGTGCAACTGATATCCTGTAAGAAGGAATCCCCGGGAACTCAACCCGCAATGCATCTTTATTTCTTTCCCGGCACCAGTATTGCCAGTATGAGAATTGCATTGGTCCTCCTCCTCATAGTCCTCGCAATAATTGCCTGCGGCTGCACCGACCAGGCGCCTGATGAATCCCCCACCACCGGTACAGGGACATACCAGGCATACACAGAAAACACATCCGTTCCCCATATCATCGGCACATGGGCCGGGACAGGCATCGGCCATATCCAGAACGAGGGGTTTCATCAACCAAGAGAGGTGGTATTCCACATCACTGATCAGAATGGCTATGCATTTGCCGGGAAGAAGGAGTATACGCGGCCCGATGGAAATACCCATTCCGAGGCCTTCTCCGGGGCCTTTTCTCCCGGCGGGGATATCCTGATCTGTGACAGCGGCTCCGGCTACTCGCTCGGATCATTCACCGGGCCGGATCGCATGGAATTGCGGTATGCCGAAGACGGGGAAGAGGCGCGAGCCTATTTCCTGCAACTTGTCAGGCAGAAGACCTGAACTTTCCCCATCCTTTTTTATTATGAAAATGGCTCCGCCATTTTCATTTTGTATGCCCGTGTCTCGATGAGAATCATGTGTTTTTTTTGGAGGCTCTATCAGATGGAGGGACTGGTTCCCCACAGTCCTTCTCCGGGCAATCCCCTTTCCTGGCTCTTGCACTCCCACTTGTCCCGGTCTTCATGTCAGGGCTCTCATCCTTTCCGGAATTCCACTCTCCAACACCCCTAAATAGCCGGATGCCTGATCTCTCCAGAGAGATGGCGGGGTCCCTGGAACTCGAGCCCACGGCAGCGCTCGTCATGGCGTGGGCAAAGGATCTGTACCGTGAGGGAAGTGCGGCGCGCTTCTATTCACGCCTGGATCTCTCGGCAGGAAGGCGGATGAAACGTGAGTGCGATTCCGTCTGCCCCTGGTATCCCGAGGTGATGATGAACAGGAAGTGGTTCATCCGGCATCTCGCGTCAGAGGCGGTATCCGGCGCACGCGGGTCCTGCCAGGTCGTCATCCTCGCGGCAGGCAAATCCCCGCTCGCCCTTGAACTCCTCGATGGCCACCCTGAGAAGATCGCGGCGGTGATCGAGACGGATATTGCGGGGATGGAGGAGAAACAGAAGATCTACGGGGCCGTCGCCCCTGGGGCCGCGAAGAGGATCCGGTGCGTGCAGGCGGACATCTGCGACCGCGAGGGGACAATTGAGGCCATTGCTGCCACGGCGATATACGACCCCCGCCGCGCAACCCTCGTCGTGTTCGAGGGCATCTCGTACTATATCCCGCCGGCGGGCTCTTCAGGCGTCCTCTCCCTTTTTGCTTCGGAGGACAGGCAGAACACGGTCATCCTCGACTCGCTCCTCCCCTGCCGCTTCGTCCGCGAGGACCGCCGTTATATCTCTCTTGGCATATGGGGCATCATCCACAGGGACTGCAAGTTCCAGAGCACGGTCACCTACAGCCCGGAAGAGATGGAGATGATGCTCTTCTCAGCAGGGTGCGGGGAGGTCTGCCACCATGCGATGGACGAGATGGAACTTCTCCGGACCGGAAGAAACCAGTGTTTCCCCACCGCAGAACATGGATGGATCCGGATCTCGACCGGGAGGCTGTAGGAGAAGGCCGCCCGGTATCCCATGTCGTCCACACCACCTCTCTCTCCAGCTCACGATCCCCCACGGTCACTGGCCCGTCCTGTTATTTCGGAATCCATGAGAGAGGCACCGCGTTTTTGCTTCACGCACAACTAATAAATCCCCGGTCCAAAAGAGTATACTGCAACAAAAGGCGGGTGAAACCGGCTTACCAGGGCCGGGAGGCTATACGTGCAGCTGGATTTCAAAAAGACCTGTATCGAGGTCCTCAAGGCAATCTCCCCGATAGTCCTCGTGATCCTCCTTATGGAGATCATCTTTATCGGCATATCTCCCGAGTCACTTGCCAGGTTTCTCATCGGGACGCTGATGGTGGCCTTCGGCTTCGTCTTCTTTCTGTCCGGCGTAAAGATCGGCCTGCTCCCCATGGGTGAGGCGATCGGGTCCGAACTCCCGAAAAGTGCTTCCCTGCTCCTGATCATCGGTATCGCATTTGTCTTTGGGTTCTTTGCAACGGTTGCGGAGCCGGATGTGCAGGTGCTGAGCAGCATGATCGACATCGCTTCAAACGGGGAGATTGGGCGAGGTATGCTGCTTGGGATCATCGGGATCGGGGTGGGATTCTTTGTCGCAATGGCCATGCTCAGGATCGTCCTCGGCGTCCCGATCGCCTACCTCCTTGCAGCAGGGTACATCGCGGTGATCATGCTCGCAATCTGGATTCCCCCCACGTATCTTGCAATATCCTTCGATGCGGGAGGTGTCACAACCGGGCCGCTCACGGTCCCGTTCATCCTTGCCCTCGGGCTCGGAGTCAGTTCGGTGCTCGGCGGCCGCTCGAAACTCTCTGACGGGTTCGGACTGATCGGCCTTGCCTCCATTGGACCGATCCTCGGGGTGATGGTGATGGGAGTCCTAATCGCATGATTGGCGCAGATGTGCTCCACGGACTCGACCGCCTCGTCGTGGACGTCTCGCTTGCTCTTATCCCACTCGTGATCTTCTTCCTCGCATTCCAGTTCCTCTACCTGAAACTGCCTGGAAGTTACGTCATCAACCTCCTGAAGGGAGTGGTCTTCACGTTCGTCGGTATGATCCTTTTCCTCCAGGGGGTTCATATCGCATTCCTGCCGGCAGGGCAGGAGATAGGGGCATACTTCGGGGGCCTCGAGCAGAGGTGGGTCATCATCCCGTTCGGCTTCCTTGTCGGCTTCCTTGCGACCTTTGCAGAGCCGGCAGTGCGGATCCTCTGCCAGCAAGTGGAGGAAGCCTCGTCGGGGTTCATCCGTGAATCGTTTCTTCTCCTCGTGCTCTCTCTCGGGGTCGCAGGATTCGTCGGGTTCGGGATGGCCCGCCTCGTGTATGAAATCCCGTTCCTCCCTGTGATGATCGCGGGGTATATATGTGCCCTCCTCCTTCTTCCGTTTGCGGACAGGGATTTCATCGCCATCGCGTTCGATTCGGGGGGAGTCGCGACCGGGCCAATGGCCGTGACGTTCCTGATGGCCCTTTCTGTCGGGGCGTCAGCAGTGATCGAGGGGCGAAATCCCGTCACCGACGGGTTCGGGCTGATTGCATTCATTGCACTGGCGCCGATCCTCGCGGTGCTCCTGGTAAGTATCGTATTTCGTCGAAAGAGGGTGAAAAGCAATGCTGTGTGAAGGGTGTAAAGAACTGATTGTGACGATCGTGAGCAAGGGCTGGGCCGAACAGGTGATCCGGGCATCACGGGATGCGGGTGCCGAAGGGGGAACGATCCTTATGGGGAGAGGTACCGGGATCCACGAGACCCAGAGCCTGTTAGGCATACCGATCGAGCCGGAGAAGGAGATCGTCTTCACGGTGGTCGATCCCGAACAGACAGAGCAGGTTCTCGAGGCTATCAGCAAGGGTGCCGAACTCGAGAGTCCCGGGAGAGGAATTGCCTTTGTCATTCCCCTCCAGCGTGTTGCGGGCCGCGTCCATAAATCCTGCAGTCTTGACAGGCACAGGGAACAGGGGGCATGACGGGGGCGTGCTGATGCATGTGGGAGGCCAGACCTGACATACCCCGCCAGGCATAGACGGGTATACCTGTATTATTCCTGGCAGGGCGTTCCCCCTAGGAAATACGGAGAGACCGCGTCCTTCTTGAAGGGTAGCCAGTCACGACCCGCGCGGGATTTTCGGGGGAGGCCGGAAGCATCCCGGATTGTTCGGCAGCAGAGCAATCTTGAAAAGGGGTCTTCAAATCTGTTCTTTTATCCAATCCCCCTCTGGGCTGCAACCTTTTTTCCACCTGTCCCTGCGAGGTATACCCCGACTGCAACGGGGATCAGGAATGTCAGTGCGTAGTACAAATAGACGTCCACCTCGTAATACGTCGCCTGGAAGAGCAGGACGATGAATAGGTAGTCGAGCACGACTGCGATCAGAGTCCATGCAAGCCCGACCCCGGGATAATATGGAAAAGGAAGATCCCTCTCACTGAACCACCACCATGTGATTCCGATCGTGACAGGAGTGAATATGGCAATCATGATCCATCCCATGATACCCGCCAACGGGGTGAAGAACAGCACCAGGGATGCAAGGTACCCTATCAGCCAGAGGAATGTGCCAAGCCCAGCGGTATCTTTGATCCATTCCTTCATACCAGTTCTCTTCGCATCCTTTCCTGTTATTGCTTCCGTGGACGGTCTTCATGAACCGGTGGTTGCCAGGTCTGGAAAACGGCGCCTCCGGAGGATTGGTCGTACTGGCGGCCATAGGTACAACGGGCTCCCCCGTTCACCGCGCCTCCTGCCTCCAATTGGTGTGGGCCCAGGCGACGATTCACGATCCATTGCCGGAATGTTCTCCCTTGCGTTTCGTAAACCCGGTCAGTGCGTCATAGGAGGCGCAGGAAGTTTTCGTGGGCAATTTTTTGGAGGGTTGACGCCGGAACCCCGGCATCTTGGAGCGCGGTCCAGAGATCCTCCATCTTTTCCAGGTGGGGGATGGCCATGAACGCGTCGGGCGGAACCCCCTCATAGTCGCTCCCGATGCCGACATGGTCCGGCCCCATGACATCCAGCGCGTGCAGCAGGTGGTCGACGTACCGCCCGAGTGCTGGAGCATGCTCGTCAATGAACTCCCCAAAGAAACACAGGCCCATCACCCCTCCCGCATCAGCCAGCGCCACCATCACCTCATCGGTGAGGTTCCGGGTATGTGGGCAGATGGCCGCGCAGTTGCTGTAGGTGCAGCAGAATGATCCCCGTCCCACCTCTTCTCCGAGTTCCAGTGCATCCCAGAACGACGCGTCGTTTGCATGGGAGAGGTCGCAGACCATCCGAAGGCGTATCATCTCCTGCACTGTGAGCCTTCCAGAATCGGTCAATCCTTTCTCCTTATCCCGGAGATGGTCTCTTGAATCCGGAGCCATGTACTCGTCCCGGCTCGGGGTGCCCTGGAGTGCCAGGGTACTTACGGCCCGGACCAAGGTATCCTTCGAGAGTGCGGATTCGCCAAACCAGCCCATCCCCTCCTGCCCCTCACCGTGGGTGATTGCTGACACCCGCACTCCAAGGCGGTGCCAGTTCCGCAGGAGATCCAGGCGACCCTGGAAGAGGAACGCACTCTCACAGGCCAGAATGACCGCGAGTTTACCGGAACTGACCGCATTGTGCACCTCACCCGCATCATGGCAGATCGAGACCCTGCCACTCTTCTCTCCTGCACACCGGTGCACGCTGTCGATGATGGCAGAACTGGTGAAAAGGCCGATATCGCCTGCATTCAGGAACAGGCACCGGATATTTCCTTCCTTTAGTCTCGAAAGGTTGACACGAAAGAATCTATCCGGATCCACACCCTGGAGTTCTGGCGGGAGGCCCGGTCCATGAAGGAATTCCCGCATGTAAAATGTGTCACAATGGGCGTCGAGCGTCCAGAGATCCGGTTCAATGCTCCCGAATTCCATCATGGGAGGGCATACAGGAACGAAGTGATATGATTGGACGCGATCAGAAAAAGACAACAGGAGAGATGAGAGGAATTGGGGGAGAGGGTCACAATGACTTTACCGCGAGGGCAATATCCTCTTCCTTGATGGTCTTTCGTCCCGCATGCACAGCGAACTTGTTAGCCTCTTTGACGAGGTGTGCAATGTAGTCTTCTGCCTTTGCCACGAGCGCAGCCGCGCCGTCACTGCCGACACGCTCCGCTCCACTCTGCTTGGCAATCCTTACGACTGCCGCAATAGGTAAATCTGCCACCTTGATTCCCTCAAACCAATAATGCGTTAAATGGTATTTATATATTCCCCTGGTGTCTTTGCCAAAACGCATCACAACACCTGGGATTGCGGATTGAACGGCCATAAAAAAAGGATGTCCTCAAGGACTACCGCATCCGCTCCCGAAACAAGATTTTTACCGGATGTCGGGGTTGCCTGCAGTCCTTCCGCAGGAGAGAACCCCGTCAGAATGAAAAATGAAGTGTTAGAATTTAGGCATTCTTCATCTTGGCCTTGCCGACAAACCCATCCTTGCCAAGATAATAGAAATAGCCTTTCTCTTTTGCGATCTTTTCAGTACCGACCTTCTTCTTCTTTCCGGTCTTATTGTTCTTCATCGGTGCTGCCCATACGTAGCCGTCCTTCCCAAGGTAATAGAGGTAGCCGGCTTCACGCTTGATCTTCTCTTTTCCAATTTTTGTACCCATACATTAAGTTTTCTGTATTGGTGTTTATAATCGTTTCGGGTCTCCAGCCCTATTCTCCTCCTTGTCACCGGTACATTAACGGGTGTTGACCGCGATCAATCTGCCCTGGGGAGTGTCTTGGGGAGTCCTTGAACGCCTTCCCAGTCCTTCAACGGGAAGGGCACGTGTGGGGTGGAGATGTCCTGGGTGCAGGTGGTGACTTCAACGGTCGGTATCCCCTGTACCGGGCCGGAACTCACGCAGCCTGATGGTCTCCACATCACACCGGGGAGGGTGCCATACCGGGATCCCTTCCCTGCACCACCAATTGCCTGACTTCCCCGGGTTCGCAAAAGTTGGCTGCAGTATCCCCTTTCGCATTCGATCTCCGGAACCCGCATCGGGAACTATGGCGATGCACCCATGAGTCAATCTATTCTCGATGGGCTGGTGGACATGATCTCTCACACGAGGGTTCATATTCAACCTGCCGCAATGGAGAAGATCGAGCGAACAGTATATGGTCCGACAATTTCCCCGCCCTCGAATCGTCGTCAGCAGGTGCATCGAGTTTGACCCCTGCCGCTATGACGGCTCCAAAATCCCCTCCCCTGCCGTCGAACGCCTGAAGAGATTTGCCGAATGCATCCCGGTCTGCCCCGAGGTCGAGATTGGCCTCGGCATCCCGAGGGCAACGGTGAGAATCGTGAGGATCGACGGTATCGACCACCTCATCCAGCCTGCCACCGGCCGGGACGTGACCGGTGAGATGACCGGCTTTGCGACCCGGTTCCTGAACGGCCTCCCCCCTGTTGACGGGTTCATACTGAAGGGGGGATCACCGACGTCCGGGACGAGTAACGTCCGGGTCTATCCATCCGCAGGAAAGAGTATGGCAATCGACAGGTCCCCGGGTTTTTTTGCACGGGAGGTGCTGAGGCGATATGGATATCTCCCCATCGAGGACGAACTGCGCCTGAATCACCCGCGGATCCGCGATCATTTCTTCTCCGGAATCTTTACCCTTGCAGCGTTCCGCGATGCAAAAGCGACCGGAGACAGAGAAGCGCTGGTCACATTCCATGCCGAGAATAAACTCCTGCTGATGGCCTGCCATCAGCAGCTCATGCGGGAGATGGGCCGGTTCGTCGCAAACAGGAGGGGAAAGGACCCGGAAGAACTTTGGGGCCAGTACCGCCGCATGCTCTGTGAGTCGCTCGCCCGGGTTCCGCGCTACACGAACCATATCAACGTCCTCCAGCATGCACTGGGGCATTTCAGGAACCGTATCACCAGGGAGGAGAGAGAATACTGCCTCCAGCTGATCGGCCGGTACAGGGAAGGCCATGCCACACTCTCCGAGCCCCGCGACCTGCTTTTGTCCTGGGTGATCCGTTTCCGGGATGAAAGCCTCATGGACCAGACCTTCTTTTCCCCCTATCCAATCGAGCTCGCCGACCTGCCCGAAGAGATCACTGAGCGCGGGAGGGATGTATGGAGGAGCAGGAAAAGCCCGGACACGACAGATGATCACGGCGGCACCAGGAAAAAATGAGTTCTGTAACTTCCAAAAAAAGAAGGGGTATTTCGAAAGGGGACGGCGTGACGCTCGTCTATCCCCACCAGCTCTTCCCGGAGAGCCCGGCACTCTCGAAAGCCCGGCCGGTCGTACTCGTGGAAGACCCGTGGTTCTTCCGGAGACACAGGTTTCATTCTCAGAAACTCGTGCTCCACCGTGCGTGCATGCAGGCGTATCGGGATTGCCTTGAACGGGAGGGATATGCGGTATCATATATCGAATCGGCAGAAATTGCTACGACGGCGGACATCTTCATGCGCCTCTCGAAAGACGGGGTAAAAGATGTTCACCTCTGCGATCCCATCGAACACGGCCTTTCAAGAGCGGTGTACACCGCCTGCACGAAGCATGGGATACATGCAGTCACCTGCGAAAGCCCGATGTTCCTCTGCGAGCGGGAATACATTTTCAAGTTCTATGAGGATGGCAGAAGGTTCCACCTGACCGACTTCTACATCGCGCAGAGAAAGCGCCTCAATATCCTGCTCGATGAGAATGGAAAACCGGTGGGAAAGCGATGGACATTCGATACGCTCAACCGGGAGCCCTTGCCGGGGGATATTCCGATACCACCTGTATGGCGGCCTGAATGGAACGAATACGTGAAAAACGCAGCGGCGTACGTGGGAGACCAATTTCCTGGTGCCCCCGGAGATCCGGGCGGCTTCTCCTGGCCGGTCACGTTCGACGATGCACACCGCTGGTTTTTGGATTTTCTCACACAGCGCCTGGCACTGTTTGGCAGGTACGAGGATGCCATCCACAGCACTGAGACGTTCCTCTTCCACTCTCTGCTCAGTCCTCTCCTCAACTGCGGGTTGCTCACCCCCGAAGAGGTGGTGCGCTCCACGCTTGGGTATGCCGATGCGAACGAGATCCCGATTGAGTCAGTCGAGGGGTTCATCCGCCAGTTGATCGGCTGGAGGGAGTTTGTCAGGGCAGTCTACCTGATTGCAGGGGAACGCGAGCAGTCCTCAAATGTGCTCGGGCTTTCCCACATGGTGCCTCCATGCTTCTGGACCGCCAGCACCGGGATCGAGCCCGTGGATACCACCATCCGCAGGGTGATCGATCATGCCTACTGCCACCATATCGAGCGCCTGATGGTGCTCGGCAACATCATGCTCCTCGCGGAATTCCATCCCGACCAGGTCTATGCCTGGTTCTCGGAGTTGTTTATTGATGCCTATGACTGGGTGATGGTCCCCAACGTCTATGGCATGAGCCAGTTTGCGGATGGCGGCATGATGAGTTCCAAGCCCTACGTATCCGGGTCCCGGTACATCCTCCGGATGAGCAATTTTGGGAAAGGCCCCTGGTGCGATCTCTGGGACGCGCTCTACTGGCGGTTCCTGTATGTCCACCGCGACATTTTTGCACACAACCCGCGGATGGCCCCCTATATCGCCTATATCACCCGGATGCCCGAGGAGAAGCGATCAGTCCTGATCGACAGGGCTGAACAGTACCTGGTCTCTATCGGGGCGTGTGCAGGGGTCCTGCAACACTCTGCCCAGAGGAAAGGACACGGGAGAGACCGGTAATCCAGGTATCAGGAACACTGCGCCCGACCATCCTCCCGCTCACGGAGAGGGGGTCAGTTCCCCGCCCTCACTCCTGTTCACTTCCTCTTCGATGACCCCGTCCTTCATGGAGATGATACGGTCGAAATATTTCTTGTGCCATTCCTCGTGGGAGACCATGACGATCGTCTGGTGGAGGTCCCTGTTCAGCCTCTGGAAGAGATCGAGGATGATCTTCGAGTTCTGCGAGTCCAGGTTCGCACAGGGTTCGTCGGCGAGAAGAAGGGTTGGGCGGTTCACGAGCGCCCGGGCGATCGCGACACGCTGCTGTTCACCTCCGGACATCTCCCCCGGCAGGTGATGGATGCGGTTGCCAAGCCCGACGAGGGTGAGGATCTCGCTGCAGGCGAGCGTGCACTCCCGGGCGGTCATGCCCCTTGCCATGGACGGGAGATAGACGTTCTCCTTTGCGGTCAGCTCGGGAACAAGGGCATAGTCCTGGAAGACGTACCCCAAGCGCCGCAATCGGAACTGGGTCCGGGCACGCTCATCGAGGGTGCCGGCATCGACCCCGTCGATGAGGATGGTGCCGCTGGTGGGACGGTCGAGGAGCCCGAACATGTGGAGCAGGGTCGACTTCCCGCTCCCGCTCGGGCCCATGATCCCCACGAACTCGCCTTTCTGGATCTTTACCGATACGCCGTCGAGAGCCCTGACCTGGACCGCCCCCATGCCGTATACCTTCGTGAGATCGCGTCCGATGATCATGTCAGCCCCGTATTGCGGAAAGAATGTCTTCTTTTGTCGTGATCCACGCGGGAACGTACCCCGCGATCAGTGAGACCAGGAAGAGGCTCACCATCGAACGGATGATCAGCGGCAGGTCCACCACTGGTGCGACCGGGCCCCCGGGGAACACAATGGGGTTTGCCGCGAGCAGCTGGAGGATGAGCAGGAGAAAGAAGCCCCCCATGAGCGTCCCGATTGCAAAGATGAAGAGCGCCTGGAAGAGGTATGACTTGATGATGATGGAGCGGTCGATCCCGATCGCTTTCAGGATGCCGATCTGCTTGCGGCGGTATACCGTGTTGATGAAGATCACGATGAATATGACCACGATTGCAATCACCAGGCTGACTGCCGTGCCGATGAAGTTGATGATGTTGAAGCTGCCGATGATCTGGTTCAGGAAATTGGCGGACTTCTCCTGCCATGTCCATATCTTCTCCTGGACGCCGAAGGATAGGAGGGTGTTTCGCATCTCGTTCTCTTTTCCGGTCTCCATTGTCCGTACAAGGACCTGGTTTGCCAGGTCTTCAAGCCCGAACACAACCTCGTACTCTTTTTTCGTGATGAATGCATTCGAATCGACACTGAAGGAGTTTGAGGTCACGATCCCCTTGACCCGGTACTGCCTGGTTACGCCGTTATTGAAGGTGACGTCCACCACTCTGCCCACCGTTACGCCGCCAAGGGAGGGGACCACGTCGAGTTTCTCATCCTCATTGCCCGCGAGCCGGAATCCCAGCACGACCTGGCCCGTATCCCCGTCAGCAAGGTACGAGCCGCTGGAGACCTTCGTTGCGATCCTGAGCACTCCCTGTTCGTCACTCGGGTTTATCGCATAGAGGACGGGGGTGACCACGTTTCCCTTGTATGCAATTGTGGCACTGGTCAGGTACCTCGGAGAGACTCCCGTGATGCCGGGGATCCGTTCGAGCTTTCTCTGGAGTTCGCTCGCCCGGGTGATGTACACCTGGTTCTTCTTTGGTTCGATCACCAGGTTCCCGTAGCTGTAGTCGATACTCTGCTGGTTGAAGAGCACTGCGACGCCGGTGATGATCGAGGGGAGGAAGATCAGGTTCACGAAGACCATCCCAATGATGAGGATCGTGAGGGAGAGTGTCCCTTTGTTCCCCCGGAGAATCGACCGCTTCGCGAGGAAGAAGGCGACTTTTGACTCCTCAAACATTTCCGGT
>CAZRCH010000042.1:0-17350 GCA_964598545.1 uncultured Methanolinea sp.
CCTACAAACTCGGTGCTCCACATCGCCCGTCCCTCGGTGGCGGAACGGATGTCCCCGGCAAACCCGAAGAGTTCGGCGACAGGGGCTTTGCCGACGACCGTGACGGTATCTCCCTCGCTCTGGATGTCGTACACCTGCCCGCGCCTGCCCTGGATCTGGGCAGTCGCGTTCCCCATCTGGTCAGTGGGAACCGTGATCTGGATCTTCTGGACCGGCTCAAGGAGGGTGTCGCCCGCAAGGAGCATCCCGGCCTTGACTGCTGCCCTCACGGCAGGGATCACCTGGGCAGGGCCCCTGTGGATGGCATCCTCGTGGAGTTTCACATCCACCAGCCGGAGTTTCAGGTTCTGCACCTTCTCATCGGCAAGTGGACCGCCATCCAGTGCTTCATGGATACCTTCGATGATCAGCTCCATGGTCTCATTCAGGTACTGGATGCCCTTGGTCATGTCGATGAACATGGTGTGGCCGTAGATGTCTTTCACGCTCTTGGCCTCGTCTTTTTCCATGCCGGCTGCGATCAGGACGTCACGCCGCTCCAGCTGGGACTGGTTCATGGAGACCTGCCCGTTCTTGATCAGGTCCACGATAGCGTCAGGGAGGACCTCGAGCTCAAGGTAGAAGCGGTTGTGCCGGTTGGGGGACTTCCCCTCCACCGGGCCCGCCTTCTGGGTCACCGTCTCCCGGTAGACCACGATGGGCTCAGAGGTGATGATCTCCACGCCCTTGTCCCGCTTGATACGACCGGTGACGATCTCCAGGTGCAGCTCTCCCATCCCTGATATGAGGTGCTCGCCTGTTTCTTCGTTGATATTGATCTGGAGAGTGGGATCTTCCTTGGCCACCTGGCGGAGCACCTCGACCAGTTTCGGGAGATCCTTCATGTTCTTAGCCTCAACCGCAACCGTCATCACAGGCTCACTGTAGTGCTTCAGGGACTCAAACGGGGTCATTTCCAGGAGCGTGGTCACCGTGGACCCCACTGAGGCATCCTTGAGACCGGTCACCGCAGCGATGTTCCCGGCCTTGATCTCCTCCACTTCCACCCTGGTGGGCCCCATGAAGATCCCCACCTGCTGCAGGCGGTTGACCTTCTTCGCGGTGCCCATGACGTAAAGCTCAGTACCGCGCTTGATCCGGCCCGAGAAGAGCCGGCCGGTGGCCACTTCCCCGGCGTGGGGATCGAATGATATATCAGTGACCATCAGCGTAGCAGGGCCATTCGGGTCGCAGTCAAGCATTGCCTTGCCCTCGGGGGTGGTGGCATCTCCATGCCAGATCACCTTGATACGCCGCTTCTGCGAATCTTTTGGGTTCGGCAGGTGCTTGACCACCATGTCCAACACCACTTCGCAGAGGGGACTCCGCTTGGCCAGGTTCTTCATGTCCCCGGTCCGGCAGCTCTCGTAGACCTCCTTGAACGAGACACCGCTCCTCTTCATGAAGGGGACCGAGACTGCCCAGTTATAAAGGGCAGATCCGAAGGCAACAGTTCCCTGGGCCGCGTCGAGTTTCCAGCCTGCATTGTAGGCCTCCTCGTTCATCCCCTTGATCAGCTTGTTGACCTTGTCGATGACCCGGCCCAGGCGGATCTGCATCTCCATCTCGTCAACCTTGAGCTCGTTGATCAGGCGGTCTACCTTGTTAATGAAGAGGACCGGGCGGACTCCCTCTTTTAAGGCCTGCCGGAGCACCGTCTCTGTCTGGGGCATGGTCCCTTCCACTGCATCAACCAGCACCACTGCACCATCGACCGCCCGCATGGCACGGGTGACGTCTCCGCCAAAGTCAACGTGGCCAGGGGTGTCGATCATGTTGATCAGGAACTCCATCCCTTCATATTCGTGGACCATGGAGACGTTGCTCGCATCGATGGTGATGCCGCGGGCCTGCTCCTCCTCGTCCGAGTCCATGAAGAGCTGTTTGCCGGCAAGCTCCTCGGATATGATCCCTGCCCCCGCAAGGAGGTTGTCGGAGAGGGTGGTCTTGCCGTGGTCGATATGGGCAACGATGCCGATATTCCGGATATGTACCGGATCACTCATCAGTTCAGTGACTTTCTCGATTGATTTTTTGCCTCGGGCCATCAAAAACACCACAAAAAAGTGAATATTGTTCCTTATCTTGCGGACTTCGCAATGCGCTCGCGTTCTTCCTTCTTGTTCACCGAGTATGCCTTGACGTCGCCCTTCGAGGCGGCGATCAGCTCGTCTGCAAGGCACGCGGCGACCGGCTTCTTGCTCTTGTGGGCTGCCTTGGAGACTGCCTCGGAGATGAAGTAGAGGGAGGTGTTGACCCTCCGGATGGGTGCGGTGTCCACAGATTTCGGGACATTGATGCCGCCGTACTTCAGCCTGACCGTCTCTTCGCGCTGGCCCGTGTTGGCAATCGCCTCTACGAGTACCTGCACCGGGTTCTTCTTGGTCTTCTTGTGGACCATGTCGAAGGCGTCGCGCACGATGCGGGTGGCCAGCTGCTTGTTGCCGGTGTTCATCTCGGACTGCATCAGCCGGTTGATGAGGCGCTCGACGATCAGCATGTTGGCCTTGTTGAACTCCTGGCGGGTGAATTTACCGGTTGAATGAGGGACAATCACGGGGTTGAGGCTGATGTACCTGACAAGGCTCGGGTCTGTCACCTGCACCTCGCCGAGGTCCCACTTGTTGAAGAGGAGCCGGGTTGCGGGTTCTGTATCAGTCATTCCAGATCACCTGCGTGGTTTCTCCTTTCGGCCAATGACCATCTCGTGGAGCGAGACATTGTTCACCTTGGTGACGACATACCGGACACCCGGGATGTCGCCCATGGACCTCCCCAGTCTTCCGCCAATCCCCTCGATCTCGACCTCGTCGTGTTCATCGATGAAGTTGATGGCGCCGTCACCGACCGCGAACGCGGTGACCTGCCTGCCATTCTTGATCAGTTGTACTCTCACGCACTTGCGGATGGCCGAGTTCGGCTGCTTGGCCTCTACGCCGATCTTCTCGAGCACGATCCCGCGTGCCTGGGGAGCGCCCTCGAGGGGGTCGGACTTGAGGTTGACCCCGCCCTGGCTCCGCACGAACTTCGGATCGCTCCAGCGGAACTTCTTTGCGTCCTTGAGCAGCTTCCTTGCTGCGAATTTACCCTTTCCCATGAAATACCCTCATGTACCAGTTCATCTGTGGTGGACTCGGTTTCACCCAGTGTGGTATATATAAACGCGCGGTGGCGACTTATATATTATGGAGGAGTCCCCGATTGCCTGTATTGGTTGCATCGCATTGCTAATAATATTATATCCCGTTCCCGCCAACCTTCTCACATGATCTGCCGCATTTACAAGGAGGTGCAGTTCGATGCAAGCCACCGGTTGCTGCATTACAAGGGGAAATGCGCCTGCCTGCACGGGCACCGCTGGAAAGTGGAGGTGTGGATGGAGGGGCAGGTGGACGCTCGGACCGGCATCCTGGTGGACTACAATACCATAAAAAATGTCATCGAGCGGTATGATCACCAGATCATCCTCAACGAGGGAGATCCCATGGTCCAGGCAATCAGGGCATTCCACCCGGTCATCACGACCCCTGGTGAGCCCACGAGCGAACTGCTCGCATCCCTGATTGCCGGCATGCTCAACGAAGAGTGCCGCGTCCTTGGCCTCGCAGCAAGGGTGACCCGGATCCGCGTCTGGGAATCCCCCACCTGCCATGCAGAAGTGACCTATGAAAGTCAGTGAGGTGTTCAGGAGCGTCCAGGGTGAGGGGAAACGGCAGGGGAGGCCCTGCACCTTCATCAGGTTTGCAGGCTGCAACCTCCACTGTTCCTGGTGCGACACTCCGCACGCCCGCTCGGGGGGAACCGATATGGACGAGGAGAAGATCACCTCGCAGGTGCGTGAACTCGGAGGCACCTACCTCTGCATCACCGGGGGAGAGCCACTCCTCCAGGGCCGCCCGCTCCTCTCCCTTCTCCGGTCCCTCCATGCCGAAGGGTACCTCATCGATATCGAGACCAACGGCACCATCGATTTTTCCTCGTTCCATGACTGCGCAGGTATCTGCATGGACGTGAAGTGCCCCTCGTCGGGCGAGGAGAGCGACCTCTCGCTCCTCTCAGGGATCAGGCGGGAGGACTCGGTGAAGTTCGTGGTCAGGGACCTCGCGGACTGCGAGTATGCCGCCGGAGTGCTTGAGGCGCACCCAGTCGAGGGCGAGGTGTTCTTCTCCCCGGTCGAGGGTTCAGACGCACATGCCGTCGCACGCTTCCTGATAGAACGGGATCTTCCCGCAAGGCTGCAGCTGCAGCTCCACAAGATCCTGGGGGTGCGCTAGCCCGTGAGAGCGGTATGCCTCCTCTCCGGGGGGATGGACTCGGCTACCCTTTCGTACCTCGCCCGTGAGAGGGGCTTTTCGATCCTCGCGCTCCATTTCAACTATGGTCAGCGCACCGAGAAGAAGGAACGCTCCTGCGCGCGGACCATCGCGGGACTTCTCGGCGCCGGCGAGTTCCAGGAGGTCGACCTCGCGTACCTCTCGGGCTTCGGGGCGAGCAGCCTGACGGACCATACGCTCCCTGTCGATTGCTATCGCGCTGACCGGGAGAGCGTCCCCAACACCTACGTCCCGTTCCGGAACGGAAATCTCCTCTCGATCGCCACCAGTTATGCAGAGGCGCGCGGCGCAGAGGCCATCTTCATAGGCGTCCAGTCCCAGGATTACAGCGGGTACCCCGACTGCCGCCCAGCCTTCATCGAGGCGTTCCAGAGGGCGATCGAGACGGGGACGAGGTGCGGGACCGCCATCAGGATCCATACCCCGTTCATCCACATGAGCAAGAGGGAGATACTCATGGAGGGTATACGCATGAATGTCCCCTACGAACACACGTGGTCTTGCTACCAGGACGAGGACGTGGCCTGTGGGGCGTGCGGGGCATGCCATTTCCGTAAAGAGGCGTTCTCTTTGGTCGGGATGAGAGACCCCATCCCGTACCGGGAGGGGAAATGACCGACCTTTACAGGGGAAAGAGGTTGTGGGTCGACAGGAAGGAATACGACCTTCCATCCGGATCGCGTGTGGAGAGGGTGGCAGTGCACCCCGGAAACGCTGTCGTCATCCTGCCATTCCGGGCAGATGGCTCATGCTACCTTATCAGGCAGTACCGGTTCGTGATCGGGGAGTACATCATCGAGGCCCCGGCGGGAACCCTCAACCCGGGGGAAGACCCTGTTGCCGCGGCGCACCGGGAACTGATCGAGGAGACGGGGTTCCAGGCAGAGACGCTCATCCCGCGTGGCACCCTCTACACCACACCGGGGTTCTCAGACGAGGTCCTCTTCCTCTACGAGGCCCACGGCCTCTCTCCTTCCTGCCTCTATGAAAAAGACGAGGACGAGATCATCGAGCTTGTCAGGGTAAAGAGGGAGGACCTCCCTGAAATGATCAGGGACGGCCGGATCTGTGATGCAAAGACGATCAGCATCATCTGCCGCTGCATCGGTGCATCGCGGTGAGACTGCATCCCTCCTCTTCCGCGTCACCCTCGTGCTCCTCCTCATCCTCCGGGGCTGCATGAACGAGCCGGTCATACCTGCAGCGGGGGTCCTTCGATGCCCGTTCATTCGACAGGGGAGAGCAACGGGGGGGGGGCGCTTTGCGGTCATTGCCGCCGCACTGGATCCGGATTTTGCAGGATACATAGGGATTTCGACCTCGTGATTCTCCCTGGCCGGTGAGGAATATCCCGGCGATGCGAGGAGGTTTCTCCTCTCAGTAGAGCCAAGAGATCCATGCGGCGGAGATGAGCCCGCGAACAAGCAGTATCCTCCAATCACCGGGGGATCCCGTCACCCCCTTCGCCAGTTGGCGGGAACGATCCGGTGCGCTTCCGGACCGATGCCCCCCACCCCTTTACACGGCATCCGCGGGCTCGACACGGAAGCGGATAGCCTGATAGTCGGGGAATGTGCGCAAATTTATGGCCCTGCGAGTTGATTCGTATTGAAGCTTTGATATGTCCACAGAGAAGGAGATGACCGGGTCCCCGGAGATGGACGAGGGCCGGAGGCGCTACGAGTTCAAGAAGACGCTCGAGCGGCTCATGGCAAAGCAGGGGAGCGGGACCGAGCTCATCTCACTCTATATACCGCCGGACAAGCAGATCCACGATGTGACCGCGCAGCTCCGGGACGAGTTCGGCCAGTGCGCGAACATCAAGAGCAAGCAGACCCGCACCAACGTCCAGAGCGCCATCTCATCCATCCTCTCGCGGCTCAAGTACTACAAGAACCCGCCGTCCCACGGCATGGCGGTCTTCTGCGGGACTGTCCAGCTGCAGGGTGACAGGACCGACCTCGAATGCACCATCATCGAGCCGCCGGAGCCCCTGAACCTCTACATGTACCGGTGCAGCTCGAACTTCGAACTCGAGCCCCTCAAGCAGATGCTCGAGGAGAAGAGCGTGTACGGGCTCCTCGTGCTCGACCGGCGCGAAGCGTACTGGGGGTTCCTCCGCGGCAACCGTATCGAGCCGATCGGGGGCGCCAACTCCACGGTACCTGGCAAGCAGAGGAAGGGGGGACAGTCAAGCGTCCGTTTCGCGCGGCTGCGGGAGATCGCCATCAACGACTTCTACACGAAGATCGGCGAGCGGTCAAGCGACATCTTCCTTGCCGAAAAGGACTTCTTCGAGCGCTTCAAGGGCGTCCTCATCGGGGGCCCAAGCCCCACGAAGGAAGAGTTTGAGGCGGGCCAGTACCTCCACCACGAGATCCAGAAGCGGATCGTCGGTCTCTTTGACGTGGCCTACACCAACGAGAGCGGGCTATCCGAGCTCGTCGACGCCGCGAAAGACGCACTCAAGGGGATGGAGGTGATCAAGGAGAAGGAGTTCATGAACCGGTTCCTAAAAGAACTTGTCAGGGAGAACGGCCTTGCCGCATACGGCGAAGAGAGTATCAGGAAAAACCTGGACGTCGGCTCCGTGGACATCCTCCTCCTCTCCGCGTCACTCCGGAAGTCCAGGGTCAGCGTCAGGTGCCAGGCCTGCGGCCATGCGGAGGAGAGGACCATCCAGCTCGAGCCGGGAAAGACCGTCCAGGATATCCTCTCTTCCCAGACATGCCGGAAGTGCAGCGGGCCCCTTGTCGTGGACCAGGAGGTCGACATCATCGAGGAGCTGACGCGGCTCGCCGACCAGACCAGCACGAGGGTGGTGATCATCTCTGACGACTTCGAGGAGGGCTCGATCCTCTATACCGCATTCGGCGGGATCGCTGCCATCCTCCGCTACCGGACGGGGTACTGAACCATGCTTTCCACGCTTTACCATACCATCGAGAGTGCCCTCAGGGAAGTGACCGGCCGGGACGAAGTGTTCCTGGTGGAGGGGGGTGCACACGCCGACCTCGCGAGCACGGTCGCATTCGGGCTCGCGAAGCAGGAGAGAAAAGCTCCGGCGGAGATCGCCCGGGAGCTTGCCGCGGCGCTTACGAAGCGGGAAGACTTTACGGAGATCTCGGTGGAGGCCCTTGGCCCGTACCTGAACTTCCATTTCCGCAGGGGTGTCATCGAACGGGCGCTCCAGGAGGCCACCCGGCCAGGCTACGGAACGCTCCCGCGCAGGGACGAGCGCGTGGTCCTCGAACACACGAGCGCCAACCCAAACGGCCCCCTCCATGTCGGGCACATCAGGAACACTATCCTTGGTGACACCCTTTCCAGGAGCTTCCGGAAGGCCGGGTATCCTCTCGAGGTCCAGTACTACGTCAACGACATGGGCAGGCAGATCGCCATCGTGGTATGGGGCTTTTCAACCCTCAAAGACACTCCGGTCCAGGGGGAGAAAGGGGACCACCACGTGGCGAGGGTCTACATCGCGGCCAACAGAGCGCTCGAAGCGGGGCCGGAATCCGTCGCCGAGGTTGACCGCCTGATGCAGCAGGTCGAGAAGGGCGACCAGGCGACCGTCGCTCTCTTCAGGAATGCCGTCACTTTATGCCTGGACGGGTTTTCAGTCACCCTCCAGCGTCTTGGCACCCGCCACGACCGGTTCGTGTGGGAGAGCGACTTCATCAGGAACGGCGATACCGCGAGGGTCCTGGCCAAGGTCTCGCATATGGAGGAGTGCCACGACGACGGGAAACTCTGGCTCGACCTCTCTGCCTCGGGCTTCGAGAAGGAGTACGTGCTCCGGAGGAGCGACGGGACTTCGGTGTATGCCGCCCGCGATCTCGCCTACCACACCTGGAAGGGCAGGAACTTCGACCGCGTGATCGACGTCCTCGGCGCCGACCACAAGCTGATCGGGGCGCAGCTGATCGCAACACTCCGTCTCCTCGGCGAAAAGACTCCCGAGATCGTCTACTTCGAGTTCGTATCCCTCCCGGAAGGGTCGATGAGCACACGTGCCGGAAAATTCGTCTCGGCGGACGAGCTCCTGGACGAGGTGGAGAGGCAGGCGATGGAAGAGGTGACCTCACGGAGGCCTGAGCTCCCCGAGTCCGAGCGGCAGGCAATCGCCCGGTCCGTGGCCCTTGCCGCCATCCGGTACGATATTGTCAGGATATCCCCTGAAAAGAGCACGGTCTTTGACTGGAAGGAGGCGCTCGACTTCGAGCGCCAGAGCGGCCCCTATATCCAGTACGCCCATGCCCGGGCCTGCAGCATCCTCGAGAAGGCGGGAGAGTTCGAGGAATGCGTCATGCTCGAGAACGAGCACGAGATGGCGCTCGCCAGGCAGATCATCCGGTTCCCAATGGTCATCGAGAGCGTGGTCCGCGAGCTGAAACCGCACCTCCTTGCGGCGTACGCAAGGGAACTCGCCGACCTCTTCAATGCATTCTACCACTTCGAGCCGGTGCTGAAAAGCGAGGGCATGACGCGGCGCTCCCGGCTTACCCTGGTGAGGGCGACCCAGAATACCCTTGCAGAGGCGCTGCAGACACTGGGAATCGATGCACTCAGGACCATGTGATGCCCTGCGCCGCCAGGGCTACCAGTTCTTCTCGCCGGAGTCGTCGGCCGCCCTGAAGCCCTGCCTCTGGTGCAAGAGGGCGCTTCGGGGAGGGGACATGTGCTACAAGCACCAGTTCTACGGGATAACAAGCCATCGCTGCGTCCAGATGACCCCGACACTCCGGTGCAACCAGCGGTGCCTCTTCTGCTGGAGGTCATTCGAGCACGAATATCCCGGGGAGAGAGACCTCTCGCCCGAGGAGATCCTTGCGGGTGTAGCGGCGCTCCAGAAGAAGGCGCTCTCCGGGTACAAGCCATCTCCCTATGTCACCCCGGAACGGTTCGCAGAAGCCCTCGATCCAAAGCACGTGGCAATATCTCTTTCAGGCGAGCCCACACTCTACCCCCACCTCCCCGCGCTCATCGACCTCTTCTCCCGCGAGGGGTTCTCGACATTTCTTGTCACCAACGGCACCAGGCCCGGGGTCGTCGGAAGGTGCAGGCCGTTCCAGACCTATGTCTCGCTCACCGCGCCCGACGCCGAAACATACCGGAAGGTGTGCCGGCCACTCGAAGACACCTGGGAAGCCGTCCAGGAGAGCCTCTCTCTCCTGGGAACGCGCCGCTCGGCCATCCGACTCACCCTCGTGAAGGGATACAACGACTTCTCTCCTGGAGCGTATGCGCGGATGATCCAGGATTCAGGAGCGACTTTCGTTGAAGTGAAGGGATATATGTTTCTCGGATACAGTAGAAAGAGATTGGAAAGAGGGAATATGCCGAGCTTTGCCCACGTGAAGGAGTTTGCCGAGAACATTGCCGCAGCATGCGACTACGAGGTCAGGGACGAGAACCCTGCAAGCCGCGTGGTCTGCATGGGGAGGGTGCAATGAGGTTCGACCCCGAGGAGTATAAGAAAAAATCCCGCGAGCATTTCGAGCGCGCCTGGCACGAGGGGCCTTCGGTCCTTACGCCTCCTACGTTCAGCGACCGGTACCCGAGGCGTTCCTACCATCGTGCCGCCGCGCACCCTATCTACGAGATGGTGAACCGCCTCAGGGAGACGTACCTCTCCCTCGGGTTCACCGAGGCCTGCAATCCCGTCATCATCGATGAGCAGGACGTGTACCGGCAGTTCGGGCCTGAGGCAAGTGCGGTCCTCGACAGGGTCTTCTATCTTGGGGGGCTCGACCGGCCCAACCAGGGGATCGGCCGCGAGGAGCTGGAAGGGATCAGACTCATCACGGGCAAAGCGGTCGGGTCTTCTGCCGAGGAACGGCTCCGGGAGATCCTGCAGCAGTACAAGAAGTCTGCGATCGACGGCGACGACCTGGTCCATGCAACTTCAGAAGCACTCGGAATAGATGACGGGCAGACTGTCGAGATCTACGAGAAGGTCTTCTCGGCCTTCCGCGACCTCGTCCCCCGGTCATCCCGGAGCACACTGCGAAGCCACATGACCAGCGGGTGGTTCCTCACCCTCTCGGCGGTATGGGAGAAGTCACCCCTTCCCCTGAAGCTCTTCTCCGTCGATCGCTGCTTCCGCCGTGAGCAGGAGGAAGGGCCGACCCGCCTGATGAGCTACCACTCCGCGTCCTGCGTGATCGCAGGAGAGGACGTCACGAACGAGGAGGGAAAGGCGGTTTCCCAGGCGCTCCTCTCGGCCTTCGGGTACACCGACTTCCGTTTCCGCCCCGACGAGAAGCGCTCCAAGTACTACATGCCCGACTCGCAGACCGAGGTCTATGCCCGCCACCCGGTGCACGACTGGGTTGAGGTGGCAACCTTCGGGATGTATTCTCCCTCCGCGCTCGGGGAATACGGGATAGGCATCCCGGTGATGAACCTTGGCCTCGGCGTGGAGCGCCTCGCGATGATCGCATACAACTCCCAGGATATCCGGCAGCTCACCTACCCCCAGTTCCACCCGCAACCGCTCACCGACTTCGAGATTGCCCGGGCAGTCTATGTCCGCGAGGAGCCGGCCTCGGTCGAGGGGCGGACGCTTGCCCTCGCGATCGCCCGCACTGCGACAGCGCATGCCACGGAGCCGGGTCCCTGCGCTTTTACCGCCTATGAAGGGCTCATTTATGGGACAGAGGTCACGGTGACGGTTGAAGAGCAGGAGAGCGGTGCAAAACTGTGCGGGCCGGCATGCGGCAACGAGGTCTTCGTCCACCAGGGATCGGTGCTCGGGGTCCCAGATACCCCCCAGTGGGCCACGGTCAGGAAGGAGGGGACACCCGCCGGGATATCCTACCTTGATGCAGTCAGTGCACTCGCGGCCTCCCGCATCGAGGAGGCGGCACGGTGCAGGCGGGGAGCGCATGTCCAGGTGAAGATGGCCAAGCTCCCAAGCGATGTCAACCTGCGCATCGCAGAGCATGCGATGCGGTTCATCACCGACCAGAAGAAGAAAGTGGACGTCCGGGGCCCGGTCTTTCTCTCGGTCCGATCGGAAGTGCCGGATCCCGAGCCCTGAGGGCGCTCGATACCTCTCTCCCGGTCCTTCCCCGGGGAGGTCCCCGGCATCCCCCGGTGCCCCCTCTCTCTCCGGCAGTGCGGGGGGGTGCTCCTCTTGCTCCCTGCACATCATGCCTCCCCATTCACCTCTCTCGGGCTGTACCGGGATACTTCACCCGGCGGGCTCCCCCGCCCGCGATGACCTGGATTCTGCAATCCTGGCTTCTTCCATTTCTGCACTCCGCGCTTCATCCGCGGCAAGTCGTGAGTTCCCTGTGAATATGGCCGCACCGCTGGCGGGTGCGTGAAGAGAGAACCCGAAAAGAGCAATGGGGAGTTGCCGGGTTCCTCTGATATCCCTTGGGTTTTTTGAGGGCTGCAGAGGGAGGCTCAGAAGAGCCTCCTCGTCACATCATCTGCAAAGGGGGGGATATAAGGGCCCGCCGTGGGGGGTGAAAGTGATCAGTGAGGGGGCCGATCGCTTCACGTCATTTGCCACCCCACCTTACCCCCATGCAGGTGCGGATCGTGGGAGTTGGGAAGGTGAGGGAGCCCTACCTCCAGGAGGGGATCAGGGAGTATCTCGCGCGGATCCGGCCTTACTTCAGGGTAGAGTTAATCGACGTGCGCGACGAGAAAATCCCCCCAGAGTCCACCCATGGGGGAAATACTCCAATCCTCGAGAGGGAGGGGGAGAGGCTGCTCTCGGCCGCACGGGGCAGCGGGGTGATAGTCCTCCTCGACATCGCAGGTGAACCCTGGAGCAGCAGTGACCTCGCCGACCGCATCAGTGCATGGGTGATGGACGGACACTCCACCGTGTCGTTCCTCATCGGCGGGCCACTCGGAGTCGCAGAGAGGGTGAGAAGCGAGGCGCAGCACGCCGTCTCGCTCTCCCGCATGACCTTTCCCCACCAGATGGTGCGCCTCATCCTCCTCGAACAGATCTATCGTGCAGCGAGAATCCACCGGGGCGACCCGTACCACAAGTAGGGGCAGGAGTTCAGGGGATGATCTCGCACCCGTTGTAGCGGGTATGGGAGAAGTCGTCCTCGCGGACCAGGCCTTCTCCAATGCATTCCCTGATGCGGGGGAGGGCATCCAGCAATCCCTCCCGGAGGTTTTTGACCGAATCGCACACCGCGACCCTCATCTCTTCCGGCCAGGGCCTGACAACCTGGGAGTAGAGGCACCTCCCTCCGCAGAACCCCCTGATCGGGCAGCGTGTGCACTCGCTCTCCACCCCGATGAGAGGGAGGCGGAGGGGGTGGGCGCGGGATATGTGCCCGGCGTAGTACTCCGTCATCCCGATCATCACGGGGCAGGGCCCGATATGCCCATCGGTCATGATGGTGTAGTTCGAGTGCCCGGCGCCGCACCGGAGCCGGCTCTCCCTTGCATTGAGCAGGTCCCATGCAGGCTGCAGGAACGGATACCAGCGTGCAACCCCTTCACCCGCCGCCATTCTCTCCACCCAGTCATGGATCAGCAGGCGTATGCCGGGATTGTAGCACTCGTCGAGCCATTTCCGGAAGTCCCGCACCCCGGCATCGCCGGAAAATTCTGCATCAAGCTGCCAGTGGATCGACCGGAAGGAGTGGTCCGGGTTTTTTGAGAGGTACTGCACCTCTTCTGCGATATCCATGTCCTCCCCGACCGTCATCCTGGCAATCAGTTCCCCTGAAAACCCTGTACTCTCCAGGAACCCGATATTCTCCATGACTTTGCGGTAGGTCCCCCTGCCCCTGTGCCTGTCCGTGACGTCTGGGCAGCCGTCAAGCGAGACGAGGATGGTCTCAAAACGCCGGAGGTAGCCGGGCGGCAGTTCGCAAAGAAGCAGACCGTTGGTCTGGACCATGAACCTGCAGGGGGGCGCGTGGTCCATGATCTCAATGATGAGTCCTGGCCTGAGCAGGGGTTCCCCGCCATAAAATGTGAGGCAGGGGTCAGGGTCCTTTCCGAGAAAGGCATAGAGGTCATCGAGGTCGATGCGCAGATCGGGCGGGAGCTGTTCGTCCACTGATACGTCCCTCCCGCACCACTCGACCCCGCCCGAGAGGATCTTTCCCCGGCAGTAGGTGCAGCAGAGGTTGCAGTCGTCTGTAAGGATAAGGTGGAAGAACATGGGGGGTGTCGGAGGGGATCGTATGATCAGCGGCCCATCCGGCGGCAACGGCAGGCCAGGAAGGATCCAACAGCAAGGATGCCGATGGCAAGCGGCACACAGTGGGGAGAGAGTGGTACCGGCATCTCCCCGGCAGGAGTCTCTGTCACGTAGATGGGGGTGTTGAGCAGTTCAGGTGACCCCCTTGCCCTGAAAAGAGTCTCATTCACGTACTCGATCCCCTTGACTGCCCGGTCGTACTTGGGATTGATGGATATCGCCTCCTGGTATGCATCGGCCGCCTCATGGTAACGGCCGAGCCTGGTGAGGGCATCTCCCTTGTTGGTCCAGAGGGTCGCATCGTATTTCGCTTCGTTCGGGTTCCGCCTCACCTCCCTCTCTGCAAGGCGGACCACCTCGTTGTATTGCGCCATTGCCTGGTCGGGCTTTCCCATCAGCTGCAGGCAGACCCCTTTCTGCAGCACGGCATACAGGTCATTCGCATTGATGGCCAGTGCCCTGTCGAATGCTTCAATTGCCGCCTTGTACTCTTCCTGCGCAAAAAGGGCATCTCCCTTGTTCCTCCATGCCGCCGAGGAATAGGGGTCGAGCTCAAGTGCCCTCTGGAATGCGGCAACCGCATCGGGATACCGTCCCACGTTCATCTTTGCCCTTCCGAGCCTGTTCCAGGTACCACTGCTGTAGGGATCGAGGGCAATGGCCTCGTTGTAGAGTTCGATCGCCTCCATGTATCTCTCCTGGATCACAAGGTCATCCGCCCTCTTTGAGAGGGACAATGCCACCTCTGCGGGGTTGTCGGCGCACGTGGGAATGAGGATGCAGAAGACTACAAGCGCTGCTGCCAGTATTGCCCTCATCCTCCCACCACGCCCGGATACGAGAGACAGCATACTCGATGATATATTACCACCATGCGCTTAAGATGATAACGAATTCACAAAAAAACTCTTTAATACCTTTCTGGTCTCACCAATTCCATGTATCGTATTCAATTCCGTATGCCGGATAATAATATATGGTGAGCAGACTATACCTTCCGTCTCTCCCAATGAGTTATCTCTGCACACTCCATGGACAAAATGACAGATACAGGGAATGAGACCCGCCCGCTCCCCCTCACACTCCACCTTGACGCGGCAGATATGACCATTCTCATGGTACTTAGCCAGCGCCCTGCCACGCTGGGCGATCTTGCGCGTTCGACATTGCTCGATCCATCGCAGCTTTACATTGTCGTCGGGCGTCTCGTACACCGGTGGCTTGCAGAACAATCGGGAGCACATTATGGCCTTACCAGGTCGGGAATGCTTCTTTCTGAAAAGATCAGGGCTGTGGTGGTTGCAATGGGTGAAGGCCGGGTATTTGCCGAAGGAGAGATTGAACGTAACGAAGAATCCTCTCCTTCCCACTCGATGAGTATCATGGAGAGGGTGGAAGACCTCCTGAAGGAGGCGCATCGGAACGCTGTTTTCCCTTCGGCTGCCCCGAATGCGGCAGCCCGTGTCGGTGAGAGCGGGAATGCCCTGATCGTCCCGGAAATCGTCGATCTCTATACAATGGCCATGACCATGGAGAAATTCATCGATTTCTTCGAGAGCCACTCTCTTGAGGGGGTGCCATCTTATGCACTCGAATCCCTGGGCAACCTCGTCCAGGCCGAGCTCATCACCGATATCTCGTGCAATTTTTCACATGGATGGTCACGTTATCGCCAGATCCTGAAGGAGGCTGCCTGGATCCACGGAGTCTCTCCCTTTGCGGCGCCCGATATTGCTGATGCGATAGGTGAGAGAGTGATCCATGGGTTGAAGGTGGAACTGGTAATCACTCCCGAGCTGGCTGACAGTATTCTGAAAGAACCCTACCTGGAGATCGCGAGGAACCTTTTCCGGTACAGGAACCTGAAGTTCAGGGTCAGCAGGATTCCGGTCAGAATTGGTCTGACCGTCACAGACAAGGCACTGTCATTCGGGCTTTTTTCAAGGAGCGGACATACCTACGATGCAGTCTACGACCTGGTAAGCAGGTCTCCCGAATCCCTTGAGTGGGGAGAGCGGCTCTTTGCCTATTACCTGGAGCACTCAGACCCTTTCCCGAAGTATATCATCAAAGATGCCTTGTCCTCTCTTCTTTCGGAAGATGAACAGTAAAATTGATGGGCTCGAGGAGATTCGACCTCCTGGCCTCCGCCATCCTCACGTATCAAAATGCCAATATTGCACGCGTCATTTTCTGACTTTTACTATCGGAGTGGTAAATTAAATACCCCATACGCATCATTCGCAGGCATGTGCAGTTTACAATTACATGGAGTAGGTGGAAGGAGAGACTTATTTGAAATTAGAGAGGAAAAAATTACATCTCCCTCTTTATTAGTCCAAAGCATGTTATTGTAGCGACAATGGAAACAACGATCGTGACAAGAGAGACTGCGCCTTTTGTTGTCGCAGGTGATTCTTCATACGCGGGCAGGGTATTTGACGCATCATTATGAATTATTGAACGATCATCTGTGCTTTGAGTGGTTATCACAGTCAATTCAGGGGTTGCATTTGTGAACGAGTCTATTTTTTTTATGATTTTTTCTCTGTCGATTTCTGCATATTTTTTATTTGTTAAAATTATTTTATCGCCTGGATTTTCTATTAAAAGGGTATTGGAGCGTTCAATCGCTTCATCATATTTTGCTATGGCCATTTCGTAATTGCCTTGCTTATATAAGCAGTTTGCTTCATCGCAGAGCATGTTGACCATGTTAGGATCATCCGGGCAGTATTGTCTGACGAGATCAAAGTGGAATAATGCCTCATCGAAGCGGTTTTTTATCATCAGGTCGATACCTCTGCTCATGTAGTCGGCACACATGCGTGAGCCTCCTGATCTCCAATAAAAATAAATACATGGTTCAGGATTGTTCTGTCTTATCGTATCGAGCCGTTCATCAAGTAAATTTGCCTCGTAATACTCACCAATTTTCCATAATATCTTCATTTTCTCAAGGATGATATCAGGATTATCAGGAGAAATTGCGAGAATTTGATCGTATACCTCAATCGCTTCTTGATATCTCCCCGCACTCTGGTAGGATTTTGCTTTACTGGTCAATTCTTCGATACCATCAGCACCCACAACCCAGCCACAAAGGATAGTGAGTGAAATCACAATAATCATAATTTTGAATAAAACGGTGTATTTCATAGGAATGGGTATGGCATTACGAAGGAAATAGATTTAATTGACCTGGAACTGTTTTTACAAATTCTGAAATACGATTCTTCAGGCGAAAACAGGGCAAAAATATTACATTCATTGTCAGATCGTGAGTGGTTACGTGGAAGACTGGTATCTCCGGGTTGCAAAATCCTTTTAAAAGATTTTTATGGGCTCGAGGAGATTCGAACTCCTGACCTCCGCCGTGTGAAGGCGACGTCATAACCAGCTAGACCACGAGCCCGAGTGCATCGACCGGGAATTGAACCCGGGCTATAGGCTTGGAAGGCCTAAGTCATGCCACTAGACCATCGATGCAGTGCGCCCTTTCATTATGAAGATAATTGGTATTATGCTTTGTGTTCTTCGCCGGTACGCGGTTGCAGGAGTCGCTCCGACGATGCGGAAAGGAGAAACGGGATGCATTAAGAGACGTATCTGCCGGGAAAAGGAACAGGGGGGATTGTTAGTATCCCCTCATCTCCATCTCCACCTTCTCGAGGGCGGCGATCCGCTTCTCGAGCGGCGGGTGCGTGGAGAAGAGCTCCATCAGGGTGCTGCCGGAGAGTGCCGGGATGATGAAGAAGGCATTGGCGCTCTCGACCACCCGCTTCTG
>CAZRCH010000043.1:0-1518 GCA_964598545.1 uncultured Methanolinea sp.
GACTGTTATTGATACTCCTGCTCCTCGCAGTTGTGCCCCTCTCCCCGGTATCCGGCTCCGGGACATGGGAGGTCGTTGCCGCATGGGGTGGAGAAGGGAACGGGACAGGGGAATTTGCCGGCCCGTACGGTATCGCGGTCGACGACCGCGGGGATATGATCTACATCGTCGACGAGAGCAACCACCGGGTCCAGGTATTCGGCGTAAACGGCACGTACCGGGCGATGTGGGGGGAGCCCGGGTACGATGCGGGCGGTGAGTTCAACCACCCGACGGGCATTGCGATTGCGCCTTCCGGGACCGTGTACGTGGTGGACAATTACAACCACCGGGTCCAGGCTTTCGACCGGGATGGAGAGTTCCTGCACCTCTGGGGCTCCTACGGAACGGGCGAGGGGGAGTTCAACCTTCCCACCGATATCGCGATCGACGCTGCAGGGAATGTCTACGTGACCGACCTGAACAACTGCCGCGTCCAGAAATTCAAGCCCGAAGGGACTTTCATTGCGGCATGGGGCTCCGAGGGGAGCGGGCCGGGGGAGTTCATGAATGCCGAGGGAATCGCGGCTGGCCCTGACGAAAGCATCTACGTCGCGGATACCCGGAACAACCGGACCCAGAAATTCGATTCATCGGGGACGTTTCTTTTCGAGTGGGGAAGATCCGGGAATGGGGAAGGGGAGTTCTATTACCCGATTGACATTGCCGCTGACGCGGACGGGAACGTGTACGTGACCGACTGGGGCAACAATCGCATCCAGGTGTTCGATGCCTCGGGCACGTTCCTCTCGGCGTGGGGGACCCATGGCACCGGGCCGGGCCAGTTCAACGGGCCAACGGGGATCGCGGTTGACGCCGCCGGTAATGTCTACGTGACCGAATGGGCGGCCAACCGGACACAGAAATTCTCCCCGTCGATGAGCCCTGCGCCAACTCCCACGACTGTTACCCGCACGCCGACTGCGCCCCTCGCCTGTGCCGGGGTTGCAGGACTCGCGATCGCCATGCTCATGTGGGCTCGGAAAGGACTGGAATAACTCCGCCAGTCCCATTCCCTTTTATCCACAGGCCAAAGCCCGGAGGGCAGGAGGCGGAGTCGTGCCCTGTTGCGGGCAGTGATACGAGGGGAAGGAACGCTGGTCCTCTTTTCGCTTTTTTCCAGGTCTCCCCTATTTACTCGTTGATTATTCCGCCAATCACGAAAATGGTTCACAACATAACCTCCCACCAATATTTAAATAGTTATACACAAATGGTTGACAATGGAGAGTGCACAACCCATAAAACTCGGACCCCTCAAGGACATTCCTGTCGGGGATACGAAGGTGGTAAAGGTCGACAACCGTGAGATCCTGCTGGTACACCTGGAATCAGGGATCTACGCGCTCGCAAACAGCTGCGCCCATGGGGCATGCAGGCTCGGCTACGGCAGGCTTGAAGGAGAGGCCATCCGCTGCCTCTGCCATGGCTCGGTCTTCAATGTCAGGACAGGGGAGGTGTTGAACGGGCCGGCAACGA
>CAZRCH010000043.1:1618-17100 GCA_964598545.1 uncultured Methanolinea sp.
CATGGCTCGGTCTTCAATGTCAGGACAGGGGAGGTGTTGAACGGGCCGGCAACGAGACCGCAACCCACGTTCAGGGTCGTGGTCGAGGACGGCGAGATCACCCTCGTGACCTGATCCTCCACGTCAATACCACTGTCTCATCGCGAGTTTGGGTGAATCAAAGGAATTTCTCTGGAATGAGATTCCCGGGAACACTAATAACAGGTGAGAATCTCCTGCACCGGGACCAGTTGGTCGGAAGGAAAAGGGGACTCCCTGGTCCGAAAAGGTACTCCGGGGTACCTTGAATGGGCAGGCTTAGTCTCCCGTGATTCCCTGACAGGAAGATTGCGGGGATTTCACAGAGTTTCAAAGACCACGCAATATTCCTTCACTTCCCCAGCCTGACGAGATACCGGTTCTCGGCCGCCTGGTCCCACGAGACCTGGAATCCCTGGCCCGAGAATGGCGAGCACGTGTTGTCCACCTGCTCCCTCGTGGCAAAGAAGGCGACGCGGTCGCCCTGGGGCAGCTTGTTCAGCAGGATCTTCAGCTTGATCATCAGGTTCGTGCAGGTCAGTTCGGTGAAATCCATTGGTTCAGTCATGTCAGTCTCTCCTCTTTTTAAAAGAATATGAGCCGTGACGCGGCCCCGTCGCTCTCCGCTCTCCAAATCACCCGGGCAAGGTCTTCATTTCGCAATCGCGGGATAGTCGGGAACCCGGGTAAGAGGTCGATCCCCCGGTCGTCAAGCGAAGGCCCGTGCACGAAATACTCAAGGTCCGGAACGTCCGTCGTGACCGCGATCATCTCCTGGACATTGAAGACCTTGTCGTGCGCGGGGACTTCGTGGTTCCCGTGGAGTGCGTACACCCCGTCCTCTATGAAGATGACCGTTGCCGGGATCCCGCCCATCGCAGCGGCGAGGGCAAGCGAGAGCCCTCCGAAGGTCCATTCCGCGCAGTATGGGGGGTGTGCGATGAAGATCACGAGGCGCGGGACGCAATCTCCCCTCCACCCGTCCGGCACCACGTCCCCGGATGCAGACGATACGACCGGCAGGCTCCCGGTGAACCGCGAGAGGATCTCCTTGAGCGGCCGGATGGCGATCTCCTCGATGGCGGAGGCGGGCTCGCAGAACCCTGTCCCGGGGTTCATCTGGTAGTAGCCCCTTGCCGTCGCACACCGGGAGCAGGCGGCAAACCAGGGGTCCCTCCCGGCCTGGACTGATGATGCAGAGATGCCCGCGATCGCCCTCCCGATATTCTCAAACTCGGATGGGCGCTGGCCGTTGTGCAGGGCATGGACGCCGTCAAGATACGTGTAGAGTTCAGGTGAAAGGCCTGCTGCCTGGACGGCCGAAAGGAACCTGACCATGTAGACGGTGACCCGGCTCATGTACGGGCCGTCGCAGAGGAGAAAGCCTGCCTTCTTTGTGCCCTTCCACCCGGAAACAAGGGACGAGATGAAGGACTGCCAGAACGGGGCCTCTTCCCGGCTTCCCGCGACCGTGACCCAGGGGGATCCGGACGCAACCGAATCCCAGAGACCGTGGAGCCCGAGTTCGTCCCCGTCGGCGATGACCCGGATGCCGTCGCGCTCTGCGAGAGCCCGCCAGGAATCCCTGGTCCTCGCGTCAACGAGGCTGTAGAGCGCGTCGCCGGTGAGGAATACGGTAGCGTTGAGATTTCCTGTCCCTGTGGATGCCCGGAGCGTCTCTTCAACCCAGTACAGGCGTTCAGCCGGCACCGGGTCGCAGAAGAGGAAAATGGAGGAGAACATGGCGGATCAGGCTCCAAACCCAAGCGATCTCAACAGTGCAACGACCCACCCTGAGACGATCGCTGCAAAGAGGATCGAACCCACACACATCCCAACAAAGAACCAGGCTGCCTTGTAATTCCCTTCAGAGGCCATGACGGTCAGGCGGATAGGGCAGCCTCCCAGGAGGACTGCGATGAGTCCCACGAGGAACCCTGTCACAATGGAGATGAGGAGGTAGGCCGCAGCATCAAGGCCTCCGGGAGCGCCGGGAACCGGCACGAAGAGCCCTCTCGTGGCCGCCCAGAAGAAGTGCTCCATCGCACCGGGAACAACGAGCCAGAAGAGAAAGTACCCCGCAAAGGATGCCACGATCAGGGCGAGGTACCCGGACAGGAGACGTGTGTGCCGGAACAGGAAGTAGTCCCGGAACCCGCCGATCGAGCAATACCCGGACCGCTGGGCAAGGTAGCCGATGAGAAGGCCCAGGGTAAGCGTCACGAGGGGGACAAAGAAGACTGCAGCATCTTCTGGAAGGATTCCGGTTGCCATCAGGCGTCCTCCCTCTCCGCTTTTTTGAGCAGCAGGTATGCACCCAGGATCACGCCCGCCGCCATGGCCACGATGAAGAGGACTGCCGAAAAATCCCCGTACCCGGTCCGGAGGGCCGCCCGGTACGGGCACCCCCCGAAGATCATCGCAAGGTTGAGGACAAGGATCCCGGCAAAGAAATACAGGAGATACTCAATCCCTGTCCCTTTCTTTATCCTGTGCTCACGGTGAAGGGTGGCCGAGATATATCCGCCGGTGAGGACTCCTGCCACGCTCATGACCGGCAGGAGGGAGTTCTTCGAGATGGCGGCCAGGGCAAGATTCGTGCCCGCGATGATGTTGGTCAGGCCGTTCACCAGGTCGCGGGTGTGGCATGCGACGCAGAACCCGTACGCCTCAGGCCCGCCCGCACTGATCAGGAGCGCCTGTGAGAACGCTGCCAGGATTCCGATCAGGGCACCAAGGAATGCCGGGTGCCGGATGAGGACCGAGGCATGGTGGCGTACCGTATCGCGGGAATCACTTGGTACCATGAGTCATTATCATTTGAACTTTTTTTAGATAACGTTTTGGAATTAATTATGCTCGTATGTGAAATAAAATCGTAAAATCACTTCATATCTGCAAGATCCCATACCTGGCGGCCGGGACGCAAGTGGACGTCTCGGGCAGGAGCGATTGCGATGTGGCAGGTGCCCGATAAATGTAAAATTCCAATGGTTTGTATCACGAACTGGTTGCCTGGCTCACGCCTTTCGTTTCGTGTATAAGGCGCACACAATCCCGGGTGCGGACAATTATATCCCCAGACCACGCACAAACCAGTGGGGCTCTCACCTGCGGGAACACCGTTCCCTCTCCTGCTCGAGGAATGCCCTTGCCTTTTCTGTGAGATGGTAGATTATCCACTGGCCCTGCTGCTCCCCCTCGATAAACCCTGCTTTTTTCAGGATGGTGAGATGGTAGGAGAGCTTTGAGTCTGCAATTTTTACCACCGCCTTGATCACGCAGACACAGAGCGGGTGCATCATGAGAAGAGAGAGGATCTTCAGCCTGACCGGGTCGGCACATGCCTGGTACCACTGCTGCATCTCCTGCAGGGTATCATCTGAAGGAAGCCGGTCGAAAAGCCCCTCCACGCCGCCGCATGAACAGAGAGAATCTGCAATCTCCCGTGGGATCGAGAGTGTATCGTTATCGGGGTATCCCATCTGGTGACGTGGTATCTGCCGGGACATTTCAAAGCATTATAAAATATTCGAACCACTTAAAGCATCCTCATCAACCCTGAGCCGGGGCAGAGTGTGTTCCCAGGACTATACCACAAGTTTTATGCCCCTTCGCATTTCAAATATAATTGAAATATTGACGCGGGTTTGCAGGCTTGTCCTGGGACCCCGGGGAAGTGCAGATGAGCATGCATCATCATGATCCAGACGTCCTGCGGGAAGTGACAGTCCACCATGGCTGATCCCGTCACCGGTGCACTGCTCTCCGGCATGAACGCAGTCATCGAGTACCTGGCAGCCCACGTCGTCACCTGCCTCATCCCGGCTTTTTTTATTGCCGGGGCAATCGCGGCGTTTGTGAAGAAAGAGGCAGTCCTCAAATACTTCAGTCCTGATGCAAGGAAATCCGTCTCGTATGGGATCGCATCCATATCGGGTGTTGTCCTTGCCGTCTGCTCCTGTACCATCCTGCCGATGTTTGCCGGCATCCTGAAGAAAGGGAGCGGGATTGGCCCTGCCACCACATTCCTCTATGCAGGTCCCGCCATCAACATCCTGGCCATCATCTACACGGCCAGCGTGCTGGGCTGGGACCTTGGATTCGCCAGGGCTCTCTTTGCCATCACGATGGCAATTGCCATCGGGCTTCTCATGGCCTTCTTCTTCCGGGCATATGATCGGGAACTCACTGCAGCCGGAGGGGGATTCGTATCCACAGGTGAAGAGTCCACCCGCCCCAGGTGGGTGGTACCGCTCTTCTTCATATTCCTCGTGCTGATCCTGGTGATCGGGGCCTCGTCGCTCATTGCATTTTCAATCCGTCTCTCGATCGTATACCTCCTTACACTTGGCGTAGCCCTGCTGCTCATCTATTATTTCGAGCGGGACGAGGTGACCGAATGGGGGTATGAGACATGGGATCTCACCAAAAAGATCTTCCCTATCCTCATCGCCGGGACTTTCGTGGTCGGCATCATCGCATTCTTCCTCCCACCCGAGACATTCAGGCCATTCTTTGGAGACAGCTCGCCCGCATCCTGCCTCATTGCTGCGGTAGTCGGGACGCTCCTTTATATGCCTACGCTCCTCGAAGTGCCGATTATCGGTGGCACGTTCGGGTACACCCAGGGAGTCATGGCTGGCGGCCCTGCGCTTGCCCTCCTCCTTTCAGGACCGTCAGTCAGCCTCCCGAGCCTTCTTGTCCTGTACCGCATCATGGGAGCGAAAAAGACGGCGGTGTTCGCACTGCTGGTCATTGGGTTCTCTGCGGGTGCTGGCATCATCTTCGGGAACTTCTTCCCCTCCCTTGGAATACCGGGGTGTGGCACACGTGGATGAGCGGCCGTGCTGTGCGGCGGAAGCCATGCGGCGGATCCCCCAGGTGAATGGAGGAGGAGCCGGAGTAGGCATGAGCATGCTCGACCGTATCTTTGAGGAAGTGAAGGTAATGGACCTCAAGGACAGGAAGGAGATCGGTGATGAACTCCAAAAGAGCGTGAAGATCTATAACTATGTGCCAAAACCTGTAGAAGAGCAGTTCAGGACAAACCTGGTGGAAGAATCCGGGAATTATCAGGAACAAGGAAGATGAGAATGGTAAAGATAGAAGTGCTCGGGACCGGCTGCATGAAGTGCAAGCGGCTGTTCAGGAATGTCGAGACGGCAGTAAAAGAACTTGGAATCGCTGCGGAGATCGTGAAGGTAGATGATATCGCCGAAATCATGGACCGGGGGGTCATGCTCACCCCTGCCCTCGCTGTGAACGGGGAGATGAAGATCTCCGGTCGTGTCGCGGACGTAAAAGAACTCAAAGAGATCCTGGGAGGATAATCCATGGCAACAGTGCAAAAACCAGAATGTACCTGCGGCGACACCTCTGCCGCCGTGGGTGGAAAGAAGCGGATCATATTCCCCTGTGCAGGGGTGGCGAACGTGGGCCAGATCTCAAACATTGCATCACTCCAGCTCAACGAAGAAGGGTATGGGGCAGCCACCTGCGTCGCCCTGCTGGGTGCGGGCGATGCCGGGCTGAAGCAGCGGGTTTTTGACGCCGACGAGGTGGTGATCATCGACGGCTGCCCGGTTGCATGCGGGGCAAAGATCGCCGCTGCACAGGGGGTGCTTCCTGCCCGGCATATCGTCATCACCACACTTGGGATTGAAAAAGGGCCTTCGAAGCAGTACACAGAAGAAGATGTGGAAACCGTGGTCTCTGCGGTATGGAAAGGAAAGGGCACATCATCGTCCTAATACCAGATAGGGAAGAATCCTCCATGAAAAATACACTGACCATCGAATGGAAACATATAGGCAATGATCTCACCGGCACATGCGAGCGGTGCAGCATGACCAGCGGGGCGATACTGGATGTACTCGAAGAGCTCCAGCCCTATCTCAGGTTGAACAATGTGACCACTCGGTTCCGTGAGACAATACTTCCCGATTCACAGATTGACGAGTCAAACCAGGTTGTAATCAACGGGATCCCCCTCGAGGAGTACCTGTCGAATGCGAAGGTAGTGCAGACACCATGCTGCTCCTGTGCCTGTATCACCGGGCAGGAAGAGGCAGAGTGCCGGGCAATCGAATATGAGGGGAATTGTTACGAAGCAATTTCCCCCGATCTCCTGAAACAGGTGATCATTGAAGTAGTGGAGTCGGGGAGAGAGACCTGCGGTTGCAACTGCAAGTGCGGTGACCGGATTTGAACTACAATCAATTACTCAACACCTTATTTGGCAACACACACATGACTGTACACCAATAAGACAGGGACGAAGTGCAATGAATTCAGGGAGAGATGGATCAGCATGGTTGGTATGCCTGCTGGTTCTGGTCACACTCACAGGTGCTGCATATGCCGCAGAAAGCCCTTCTTTCGAGATTGAAAACCCCGGCACACATGCTGCATTCACGCATCCTTCTCCCGACCACCGTTTCACAAAGAACGGTCCCGTGCTGGTCTTTTTCTACAACACCCACTGTGCAGACTGCGTCAAGACCCACCCCTACGTCCTGGAGTTTTTCGGCACGCACCCCGAACTCGAGACCCACCTCGTCGACATCGGCGCAAGTTACGAGAACCGGGAGCTTTTCACCCTCTACAAGGATGCATACGGGACAGGCTTTATCCCGGTGCCATCGCTCTTCGTGGGGAATGCGACCCTTGTGGGGTATGAAGAGATCACTTTGCATCTCGAAGATGCAGTCAGAGTCCAGGCTTTGACAGACGTGCACCCCGCGATTCCTTCTCCCGGCTTTTTGTCAGGTCTTGGGGATGTCGCCGCTTCAGACCTTACCGTTCCCCTTGTAATCGTCGCCGGGCTCGCCGACGGGATCAACCCCTGCGCCTTCTCCGTCCTGATCATCCTCCTCTTCACGCTGGCCGCGGCAGGCTCCCGCAGGAACATGGTGTTTGTCGGTGCAAGTTTCATCGGAGCAGTCTTCGTCTTCTATTTCCTGTCGGGGATGGGCCTCTTCTACCTCATCCAGTCGGCGGCGATATCGCGGGCGATCGGCATCATTGCCGCGACACTTGCCTTTGCCATAGGGGCGCTGAGCCTCTATGACGGGATCCGGGGGGAGGGGAGATCCGCGCTTGCGATCCCGGAATCGAAGAAGGGGATGATCGACCAATATATCCGGAAAAGCTCGGTTCCCGCGGCACTTATCCTCGGTGTCCTCGTAGGGATGTTCGAGCTTCCCTGCACGGGAGGTATCTACCTTGCAATCCTCTCGCTCATCTCGAACCAGATGACCCTCACCGAGGGGATCCCTCTCCTGCTCGTATACAACATCTTCTTTGTCATGCCGCTTATCCTGATCCTCTGCGTCGTCGTGATGGGGCTCCCCCTCGAACACGTAAATCGCTGGAGACAGGAGCACCGCGGTGCAGTACGCATCATCATGGGCATCGTATTGATCGGCCTTGGGCTGCTTTTGGCAGGTACGTTGATTGCGGGGTAAATGGAAGCAATTGAAGAGAGCCCAAAAAAGATGAAGAGTATCGCCGTGCACGCGGTTCCGGGAGGGCTGGGAGGGATTGGTGAATGAAAAAGCGGGTTTTATTCATCTGCACCCACAACTCCGCACGATCGCAGATGGCCGAGGGGTACCTGCGGGCACGGTACGGCGAGCGGTATGAAGCGTTTTCGGCCGGAACAGATGCCACTACCCTCCATCCCATAGCGATTGCGGTGATGAAGGAGATTGGCATTGACATCTCGGGCCAGCACGCAAAACCGCTGTCGGATCTTGCGGGAATGGAGATGGATATCGTGGTGACCGTGTGTGATTCTGCCAGGGCTGCCTGCCCGTTCTTTCCATGGACAAAAGAGACCCTTCATGTCGCGTTCCCAGACCCTGGTGACGTGGTGGGTTCGGAGGAGCGCATGATTGGGATATTCCGATCGGTGAGAGACCATATCACGGGGTGGATCGACATGCACTTCGGGGAAGGATATGTCAATGGCGGATCATGACCTGCCAGCTCTCCTCCTGCCCCTCCCGGGAACGCAGGCGTTTCTGACTGATAACGCACATCCTGCCGCTTTCCGTGCCGGGGACGCCTGAAGCAGGATGAGCCACTCATGCGGAAGAGAGGATTGATTCCGGGGGGAGTGACCATCACAGGGCGGATGGGATGTCCGAGAGGACCCCTGTATCTGCAACCAGGAAGGGATACCTGAAAGTATTTGAATGGCAAAATTCAAGAATTGTTGAAATGAATACAAAAGTTGTTGGTATTTTGGCCATGCTGCTGGTGGCAACCCTTTTTGTTGCACCGGCTCTTGGTGCGTTTGTGACCCCCACGAAACCGGGATCCACGGGGACTTCTTTCATCTCCTCCAACTCCGGGTCCATCGGTACATCCTTCAGTTACTCTTCCCAGTGGAACAGCCTGAACGGGATCAATCCAAACGATCCGTCCTCGATGGCCGCAATCGCGTTGCACATCCAGAACCTGGACCTCCGCCCGTCTCCGCAACGGTCATTCAGCTGGACGCCGTATTGCAGGATTTAAGAACACCACAGACCCTTTTCTCCCGGCGGTACTCTCAATGGCCGCCAGGCATCATTTCCCTCTACCTGAGATCCCGTTGAGGAATGCCGGGGGGTCTGTTCAGGACGGCACGGATGCCCTGGCGAACTGCTCCGATATTGAATCGTTTCCTTGGAAGAGCCGTCTTTATCTCTTATTTGCGGGGATACTGTCAGGCGGGACGGAAATGACATGGCACGATACGCATGCACCCAAATGATGGCGTTGGGTGGATATCATCATCTATTCGGCTTCTGCACCGAAGTAACCGGCAGGAAAAAAGAGAACGTTGGATATTTCAACAACAGCAACCGCAGCATCCGCCAGGGCATGAACCGGGGGTGAAGAGGTTCTGGTAGCTCACGCTTGTACCGATATATGCGGGCAGGATCAGGTTGGGAGTGGGCGGCGGCCCGTAATCCATGCCGATCGCGGGTGAGAAAAATACTGAAAACGAACTCGGAGTGCCCGGATTTATGACGCCAAGTGGGGATTTCTGTGCGGGGATCTGGAAGGTACTGACTTTATTTGGGGAAAAAATCGCCGCTGCAGAAGGCGCGATGACGAGGGCGGCGGCGATCATGACCACCATGAGATAGAGAACTGTTCGATTCATGAGGTAATATTCCTCATACTCATTTAAAACTTTTCTGTAATGCTGCATGCTCTTTCATCATTCGGGGAGAGATAATGCGCAGAGATCCCCGGTTCGTACGAAAATTGCCTGGAATCCGGAAGTTGCATCAGCCATATAGGGCTGTGCATGCCAAAACTTTTCTGACATTTTGAATATTGCGCGGTGGGAGGGAGGGGTCAGGCGATGCCTGAGAGGGAGGATGCGAGCGGGCATGAGCATCGAGAGAGAACCGGCCAATCCGAAAAAACACAGACGATAGGAGTACCGGGAAAAGGACCGAGGCCGGCATGTGAACAGAGGCGGACATTCCGGACTGCCCTCTTCTCTGGAGCGCTCCCCCCTCCCCCGCGATAGAGAAATTATATGAGATCAGGTTAAAAGACATAACAATGTTATCCTGGTGATGGAGTTCACCATACAACCGCAGGTCCTGCTGATAACTCCTACCCGTTCCGGTCAAATGACCGCCATTTCCTGAAATGAAAGGTGGAGTATCATGCACGACCCGGTACCACACTCCCGCACCACGTCTTCTTATCCTCAAGGATCGTTGAGCCACTCGTCCCCCACAGTTCCGGACTCTCCCCTCCAGGATCTCCCCTCACTGATGAACAGGGCGATCTCCCTGATTGCCAACCTTGGCCCGGCGATGGATCCCCAGGCCAAGATCCTCACCGGCCTCCGCGACCGGCTCGCTGAGGGCCGGTTCCAGCTGGCTGTCCTCGGGCAGTTCAAGCGTGGGAAGAGCACGCTCCTGAATGCCCTCCTGGGCGAAAACATCCTCCCAATCTCAGTCATCCCGCTCACTGCCATTCCGACCTTTATCCGTTACGGGCAGGAACGCTCTATCCACGTCCACTTCCAGGACCAGCGGGAGGAAGAGATCCACCCCTCGTCAAACGCCAACTGGATGAGCAAGACCCTCCTTGGGTACGTGTCCGAGGACGTCAACCCGAAGAATGTGAAGGGGGTTTCCTACGTGGAGATCACCCACCCCTCCTCCATTCTCCGAGATGTCGTCCTCATCGACACTCCCGGGATCGGGTCAACCCATCGGCACAACACCGAGATGACCCTCAACTTCCTGCCCCAGTGCGACGCTGCGCTCTTCCTGGTCTCGGCCGACCCGCCGATCACGGAAGTCGAGGCGGAGTTCCTCCGGCAGGTCCGGGAGAAGGTCGCCCGGGTCTTCTTTGTCCTGAACAAGATCGACTACCTTTCCGAGAGCGAGCGCAAGACTGCCCTCGCGTTCCTCCAAAAAGTCCTGGCAGAGAGCATCGGGGGAATGCCCGATGGACAGATCTTCCCCGTCTCGGCAAAACAGGCACTCGCAGCAAAGGAGACGGGTGATGCTGCCCTGCTCGATGCAAGCGGCCTCCCCCGGATTTCCGGCCACCTCATCGATTTCCTGGCGCGGGAAAAGACCCGTGTCCTCCGGGAAGCGGTCGGGGGAAAGGTGCACGATCTGCTCTCTGATACCCTGCTCCAGGTCAACCTGGAGATCCGGTCCCTCCAGATGCCCATCACTGACCTCGAACAGCGCCTCGCCCTCTTCCAGAAGAAGATTGACGAAGCGAAGCGGGAGCGCCGGCACACCCAGGACATCCTGAACGGGGATCACAGGCGCGTTGCCGAGCTCCTCGAGGAACGATGTACTGTGTTGCGAAAGACTGCACACGAACACCTTGAAACCGTCGCAGCAGCGTCAATCTCATCGACAAGGGATCTGGATGCGCAGGTCGCGGAAGACGCAATTGCCCAGGAGATCCCGGCCCACTTCAAGCATACCCTCGGTGAAGTCACCAGTGAGTTCGACAAGGAACTAATCGCGATCCTTTCCGGCCACCAGCAGAGGGCAGCTGCACTGGTCGAGTCGGTACGGATCGCCGCGTCAGCCATCTTCGAGATCCCGCACCACTCCCCCGCAACCGCAAGCCCGCTCGTGCTTGCCCGTGAACCGTACTGGGTCTCCCGGAAGTCCTGGTCCGGCGTCCTCGGCACCATCTCCCCGGACCTTGTCGATAAGGCCCTCCCCCGGTCGATCCGTGAGAGACGGATCAGGGCACGGATCGGGAAGGAGATCCAGACGCTTGTCGTCCACAATGTCGAGAACCTGCGGTGGGCCACCCTGCAGAACATCGATGCCGCCTTCAGGGTATTCTCACGCGAGCTTGACGAGGACCTGGCCAATACCATCGAAGCCACGTATGGTGCCATCGAAGCAGCCTATACGCGACGGAAAGAGCGTGCCGATGAGATCGCGGACAGGACCCGGACGCTCCAGAAGTCATCCGGCGATCTGCAGGCACTTATCGATGCACTTGCCCCGGCAACGCCTTCGAAGGTATGACCCCTGATACCTCCTGCCGGATCCCATCGGTCACCACTCCCTTCCATCCCCATATCCTGCAGTATGTACATGAACGCCGCTGCCCTTCGGGGGGATACTGCTTCTACCGGCTCGACGAGCCGAATGCCGGCGATACCATCTATGCCCTGACCAGAACCAGCAGCGCATCCAGGCGATGGAGCAGATGCTCATGAACTGTTCAGACTGCGACCCGCAGGTAAGGGTGATGCTGGAAGAACAGGTGCAGGTGCTTGCCAGGGAGCAGAACCGGCTCCTCACCCTCGGGCAGAAGGAAATGAGTGACAGGGGATTGTTCGGCTGGCTGTTCTGAGATTCTGGTCGATAAGGCGGGTTGTGGGAACATGCCTGGCTGCACTGGGGAGCGAGGGGGTTGCCTTATTCGTGTTCAGGGCGCTCTCGATCTCGCTCTGGACGATGTCGACGAGAAGAGAGCGGTCTCCAGGGATGCCTCCCCATGGGAAGGGAAATATTATCCTTCGTTGACCGCTACACCCCTGCATAAACACAGGGGTGTCTACAGGGTGGGGAAGGCTGCACTCCCTTCCGGGTTTTTTCGCTGGGGTGATATGAAATGATGTGTAAGAGCGGTTCCGGACATCTCTTCTACGAAGTATCCGGCCCGAAAGATTCTCCGGCCGTCGTCTTCACCCACGGTGTCGCGATGGATCACCGGACATTTGCAACACAGGCGGCTGCATTTTCCGACCGGTACCGTGTTGTGGTGTGGGATCTGCCCGGCCACGGGAGGTCTGCTCTGGATGATGCAGAATTTGGATACCCGCTGGCGGCGGCATGCCTGATCGACCTGCTGGACGAGATCGGTCTGGATGCCGCTCTCCTGGTCGGCCTCTCTCTCGGGGGCCATATCGACCAGTATGCGGCGTACTACTACCCGGAACGGGTAACCGCAGTGGCGGAAATCGGAAGTACACCCCTGCATCGGGGTTTAGGCGCGTTCACGAAGATGTATTATACTGCCTTTCTCGGGATCAGCCGGCTGATCCCTGAAAAGACAATTGCGATGTTATTTGCGCAGAGCAGGGCTGTCAAGCCGGCAACGCGGGAATACCTTCGTGAAGTCGCAATAAAGACGGGAAAGAACCGGATCCTGCAGTTTACCCATAGCATGCTGCGTGATGCGTCAAAGGGCATCCCGTCACCGTTCAGGCAGCCTCTCCTGATCACCCATGGTGAGAAAGACCTGGGGCTGGTAATCACGCAGGCCCGCCATTGGCATGAGGATATCCCGGGAAGCATATATGCAGCAATCCCGGATGCAGGCCATATCGCACACCAGGACAATCCGGAGGGGTTCAACCGGGTACTGAGGGGATTCCTGGAAGGACAATTGGGTGAGCGGGGAGAGTGCAGGGGAAGATCGCTACGCTTCTCGTGGTGATGTCAGGGCGCCAATAGGGTCGCAATCGGTCACTGGTGCTCCCGTTGGAACGCAACCTGAAACCCGGCGGGCTGCCTCCGAACAAATGAACATCAATACCTCCGGTTCAGATACATCGGATCCGGTTTTCCCGCCGAATGTCTGGTTCCAGTGGATAGTAGTGGCCATCCCATGTGGAGTGCGGACAACACGAGACGCCGAGAAGGAGCGGAGCGGAATGCAGGAGCACCGGACAGCGATGAGGAGCGGAACAAAGCGAAATGGAGACGAGCACGATGGGCAGTCATCATTATTTTTTTTTGAATCAGATGATGTCCAGTGCCACTCACTCCTCGATCTCTCTCTTCCTCATCGTCTCGCCTGCATCATCTTTATCCCGAATCCTTTTTCTTTTCGGCTGAATCCTTCCAGAGGTTCGACTTCTCATTGAAGATATACATATATTCCCTCCCTCGCTTCTCCTGGATAATGTATCCAAGGGATGCAAGGCGCATGAGATCGGTCCGAGCCGTCTGGTAGACCGTGTTATACGTCAGCATGACCTGGCGGATGGTGAAGTATTCGTCCGAATGCTCCATCATCTCCCGGAGGATGTTCGCCTGCCTCGGGTTGATCTCCCTGATCTTCCTGATGATGGCCTTTGTCGCGCCCTGGACCTCCTGCTGCTTCTCAAGGAACTTCAGGAGATCTGCCAGGGCCTCGTTGATGCACGAGAGATTGTACTGCAGGAAGTACGTGACATCTGACCCGTCATATTCCGTGTGGAGATATGCCAGCGCATACTTCTTTTTCGACCGCAGGATGATCCGGGAGATGGGCATGTACTCGAAGAGCCAGTAGCCCCGCGAGAGCACGTACCAGTAGAAGATGCTCCGGGCAGTCCGGCCATTGCCGTCGTTGAACGGGTGGATATACCCGATGAGATAGTGCAGGATAATGCTCCTGATGACCGGGTGGATGAAGGTATCAGCACCCGGTCCGCTCATCGCATCCTCGCGGTTCGCGAATGCACAGAGATCTGCGATATATCCATCAATCCCCGAGAAATCCGGTGGCGTATGATAGATCACTCCGGTCACTGGATCGGCAACGACGATCTCGTTCGTGGTCCTGAAGTGCCCGACGTGCTCGTCATCGAGTATCCCTTTCGTGACGATCCGGTGCACATCGAGGATCAGTTCAGGGGTAAGGGGATCGTCTTTCTTTTCACGGATGAACCGCATCGCCTCGTAGTTGTTCAGGACCATGCGCTCGGAGTCATTTTTCGGCTTCTTTCCCTTCCGCAGCATCTCTTTTGCTGCCTTGCGGGTGGTGGCAGCCCCTTCAAGGATACTCGATGCAATGGCCTCCTCCATGAGCGAATTGACGATGTAGGACTCTTCAAGGGTGATCGCCTTGTTGTGAATACGCAATGTCCCGGAGAGGTACCGGTCAATGGTATGGAGGCTTTTCACGATGCCGGGGATGAAGGAGTAAGTCAGGGGAAGGCGCGTGAACGGAACGTGTTCGTACCGTAATGTCCGGAGGAGCTTCATCATCGCCCAGGCGATCTTTCTTCGTTCCGGATCGGATATCCGGTATTTCAGTTCGTCCCAGGAGAGATAGCGGCGGTTGTATTCAGCAACGTCCTTCTGGAGATCCGGGTCTCCTGCGAACCCGGTACTCTCCGAAAGAAGCACCTCATTCCAATCAGAAGGCGGCCTTTCCGGAAGTGTACGCATAGAATGTTCCTTGTAAAATACTAATTTAGTATAATTTAGTAGTTATTAGTTTTAATGGTTGTGAAAAATTTTTTTCGCATGACGAACTACTAAATTTAACTACTTTAGTATTTTTTAGTAGTTGAAAAAGAGATGATGAGATCTTGGAATAATGCAAGAGCCGGATCATTTTCCGAACCCACACGTTTCGACAACCCGGTCCGCATCGTACCGCAGCGCAATTTCTCTCGTATTCCCCCGAACCCTTCCCTGTGTCAGGGTTATCAGCCGCATCTCGTCGAGTTTTTTCAGGTGTTCGAAATAGACAGTGTACCCGATTCCCAATGATTCCTTGACAATTCCATACACCGCACGAGACGTCATGTAGGGAGATGTCCCCCGGCTGAGTTCGGCAATATGCCCTAGGATCATTCGCTCCTCCTGGGAAAGGGCTCGCACGCACGCTCTCAGGTGTGCATCCCGGGCAACGTCGTAAGCAGCACTGATGTCGTCTGGCGTCACTTTGCACCGGGCTGCACAATCGGCATTGTACACCGGAAGCTCCGTCATTCACAGCGAAACTTGAGAGGACAGATCCGGTCTGTGAGCGGAGCGGAATGCAGGAGCACCGGACAGCGATGAGGAGCGGAACGGAATGGAGTGGAGGCGGACATTCAGGGCCGCCATCAGTATTTTTGGAATCAGATGATTTCCACTGCCAATTCTCCTCAATCTCTCTTTCTTCCTCGCCGATTCGCGTTCTTTCCCCATGGAATGGACACGGTGAACGACAGTGGAAGGCCTGGCGAACTC
>CAZRCH010000044.1:0-15955 GCA_964598545.1 uncultured Methanolinea sp.
CTCACCCCCCACACCAATGGTATGAAGCTCTTCTGCGCCCAGGTCAAAAGCGTCTGGGAAGACCCCTGGGCCACCCTGGAGAAAGTGGAGCCGTGCATCGCCAGGGCATCACGGGGCGGCGGCGATCTCATCTGCTTCCCTGAGCAGTTCGCCACCGGATGGGACCCCGAGTCGGCCCTGCACGTGCAGGGAATCGACGGGCCCGTCACGGGAAGACTGCGTTTGCTCGCCGAAGAGTATTCTATCGCGATCCTGGGCTCTTTCCGCGAGGAGACAGGGAGAACACCGAGGAATACGTGTGTGGTAGTCTCTTCCGATGGGGAGATTGTATCCACCTATTCCAAGTGCCACCTCTTCTCCCCGGCATCCGAGAACCTGCATTACACCCGGGGAGACGCCATAGCCACCTTCTCCATTGGTGGAGTGGAGTGCGGGCTTGCCATCTGCTATGACCTGCGTTTCACCTCCCTCTTCAGGCTGTACGCGGATGCAGGTGTCCACGCGGTGCTGGTGCCTGCGGCATGGCCGGAAGCCCGGCTCCAGCACTGGGAACTCTTTATACGAGCCCGGGCACTCGAATACCAGGTCTACGTCGCAGGAATCAACACGACCGGCATCACCCCGGTCGACCTCTACGGCGGCGGCTCCATGGTGACGGACCCGACCGGCGGTCTCCTTGTCCGTGCCGGGCAGGACGAGGCGCTCATCTCATGCGAACTCGACAGGGAATATGTCGAGCGGGTGAGAGCCGCGCTCCCTGTCGCCAGGGACAGGCGCGATGACCTTGCGCCTTCTCCGGAGCGAAAACAGCGGGGACCGGCAAAAAACCGGTGAGTTGCTCTGCCGGATGAAAAGCCCGGCCTCCCTTCTCTCCAGAGAGCCGATCTCGGCCGGAGACCTTGCGTCTTTTTCTCCCGGTGCACCTCCTTTTTCCCCTCTGGACGCACAACATGTACTCATGTACCGTCTCGTGTGCGTAGACTGCGGGGAGTCGTTCCTGCCTGACGAGATAATATACCAGTGCACGCGCTGCGGCCACCTGCTGGCGGTGGAATACGACCTCGAGACCGTCAACGCCGACCGGGCTGCATGGAACAGGCGGCCCCTCTCGGTCTGGCGATACCGGGAGATCCTCCCGGTATCGATTGCACCGGTCTCGCTCCACGAAGGGGGGACGCCCCTCTACCACCTCTCCCGCATCGGGGAGGAGATCGGGGTTCCCCACCTCTATGCAAAGCACGAGGGAATGAACCCCACCGGTTCGTTCAAGGACCGCGGCATGACGGTCGGGGTGAGCATGGCGCTGCAGCTCGGCAAGACTACCGTTGCCTGCGCGAGCACCGGCAACACATCTGCGAGCCTCGCTGCCTATGCCGCGAAGGCCGGCATCCCCGCTGTCGTACTGCTGCCAGCCGGAAAAGTGGCGCTCGGAAAGGTGGCCCAGGCCCTGATGCACGGTGCGCGGGTCCTCTCGATCCGCGGGAACTTCGACAGGGCACTTGAGATGGTGCACGAGCTCTGCCTCACCCATGGCCTCTATCTCCTCAACTCCGTCAACCCTTTCCGCCTGGAAGGGCAGAAGACAATCGGGTTCGAGGCCCTTGACCAGCTGGGGGAGGTGCCTGACCGGATGGTGCTGCCGGTCGGAAACGCCGGAAATATCTCGGCAGTCTACAAGGGTTTCACCGAACTCGTATCCCTCGGGATGATGGACCGAATCCCGATGATGACCGGGATCCAGGCATCAGGATCGAGCCCTGTCGTCAGGGCGATACACAAGGGACTGCCCGAGGTGATCCCCGAACGGAACCCCGAGACTGTGGCCACCGCCATCCGCATAGGCGCACCGGTGAACGCAGAGAAGGCACTGGCCGCTATCCGGAAGACACGGGGGACCGCCGAGTCCGTGACCGATGATGAGATCCTGTCAATGCAGCGGGACCTCGCCCGAAAGGAGGGTATCGGGGTTGAGCCCGCGTCTGCGGCTTCGGTTGCCGGGGTGAAGAAACTGCGGGAAATGGGCGCAATCGACCGCGACGAGAAGATTGTGTGCGTGGTGACCGGGCACCTCCTGAAAGACCCGGAGACGGTGATCAGGCAATGCGAGCCGCCGCTGGAGATCGATGCAGATCTGCGCTCCTTGCTCTCTGCCTTGCAGCGCTCCTGACGATCGCGCCGGCTGCAGGGCTTGGGGCTGAATACCGGATTGCGCAGGACGGCGCCTCGTACCACGCGGTCCTGGACCTCGAGGACACCGAGCGTTTCGAGTTCTACGAGACAGGGATGCTCGGCGAACGCCTTCCATTGAGAGTGTCGGAGGTTATGCTCTCGGGCGACTGCGATCCCTGCCCGTTTGAGTGGAGTGGGAATACTGCCATCATATTCGAGAGGGGCAACTATTCCCTCTCTTACCATGGACCGGTGCGTGACAACCATTTTCACGCCACTTTTGAGTCTCCCAGGCAGATCAGCGTCTTTCTCCCTGCCGGGCTCGATGTCCGGAACCCGGCCCTCGGGATGATCAGCCACGGAGGGACGGTTCTCGATTCCTCAGAAGGGGGGATCTCTGTCGCCTGGAATTCCACCAGGACCGCCGAGATCCGGTTCTATGACGAGGGCAGGGAGAACCTGCTGTATATCTTTGCAAATTTCTGGATCATCATCGCAGTGGTAATGCTTATCCCGTTCCTTCTCAGCATGAAGAAGAGGGAGTAGCGTAGGAATCTGCCATTGGATCATCTGACGCCCTTAAAAACCCCCGACCCACGGAACACTATGTCGGCAGGGATGAGCAGAAAAAAGAAAGGGGGGCGGGTGAATTATTTCTTCAACTTGATATCAATCCCGAAACGCTCCGCGTTCCGGTCGGCAACCGCCTGTATCTTTGCGATCTCTGTCTCGTTTTGTTTCGGTTTGAAGAGGTGCCGGAACCTGCGCTGTTCCTTGAGGTACGTCTCCACCGGCTTTCTCACCACCTTCTTGACCCGGGTCACCTTCCCCTCCTCCATCTCGTAGTTGACCCAGAGCCCCGTCTCGATGGCGAGTTTGCCGATGGCCATGGTCTTCTCGCCTTCGAATCCCCACCCCGTGCAGCACGGGGCATGGACCTGCAGGTAGCAGGGCCCCTCAGTCGCAAGGGCTTTCTCGACCTTCTTCTTCAGGTCGGGGAGGTAGGCGATGGACGCGGTTGCCACGTAGGGTGCGCCATGGGCTGCGAGGATCATGGGAAGGTCCTTCTTCGGGCGGCGGTTCCCCATTGAGCATTTACCTGCCGGGCTCGTGGTAGTGCTCGCATCGTACGGGGTCGCACCCGATCGCTGGATGCCGGTGTTCATGTAAGCCTCGTTGTCGTAGCAGATATACACGAAGTCATGGCCCCGCTCGAACGCACCCGAGAGGCAGAGGATGCCGATGTCGAAGGTGGCACCGTCACCGCCGAGCGCGATCACCTTCTCCTTCCTGCCCTGTTTCTTCAGGGAGGCCACTATCCCGGATGCAACGGCCGAGTTGTTCTCGAAGAGCGAGTGGATCCAGGGGACCTTCCACGCAGTCTCGGGATATGGGGTCGAGAAGACCTCCATGCATCCCGTTGATGAGACGACGATGGTGTCCTTTCCAGCGGCGTCAAGGATGGTCCTCGCGGCCATCGCAGCCGCGCAGCCACCGCATGCCCGGTGCCCGTACTCGAAGAGGCCACACGATTCCCCTGTCATGATACCAACTCCTGGCGAAGACCATAGAAGAGGTCCCCTTTGCCCTGTCCGGCCATGTCCACCACGGCCCTGATATCCTTCTTCCGCACATCCCTTCCTCCAAGGGCAATGATGTAGTCGAGCACGGGCACCTGTTGCCCATAGAGTGCATCCTTGATCTCGAGGGCTACCGCCCCCTTGGTCCCAAGCGAGACGTTCTTGTCGAGCACCGCGACCCGGTTCACCCCGGAGAGCGCAGATCTCACCTCTTTTTCTGGGAACGGCCGGAAACTGCGGAGTCTCAGGAGACCGACCTTCTTGCCGTCCTTTCGCATCTCGTCGATCGCATCCTTGACAGTCCCGCAGATCGAACCCATGGCCACGATCGCACAGTCTGCGTCCTCGAGACGGTATGATTCGACAAGGTCGCCGTAATCCCTCCCGAACATCTCCCCGAACTCCCTGCCTGCCGAAGCGATCGTCTTTGCAGCTCCCTTCACCGCCTGGTCAATCTGGTAGCGGAACTCCATGTAGTAGTCAGGGGAGGCAAAGAGGCCGAATGAGATGGGGTCCGCGCTGTCCAGGCGCTGGACGGGAGTGTACTTCGGGAGGTAGCTGTCCACCTGCTCCTGCGTGAGCATGTCGACCGGCTCATAGGTATGGGAGAGGATGAACCCATCGAAGCAGACGAACGCGGGGAGGAGGACGTTTCTGTTCTCGGCGACCTTGTATGCCAGGTAGTGGAGATCGGCCGCCTCCTGGTTGTCCTCTGCATAGAACTGGAGCCACCCGGAGTCCCGCAGGGATATGGAGTCCTGCTGATCGTTCCAGATAGAGAGCGGAGCACCCATTGCCCTGTTCACGATGGACATCACGACAGGCATCCGCATCCCCGCACAGTTGAAGCAGACCTCAAACATCAGGGCCAGCCCCTGCGAGGTGGTGGCGGAGTAGACCCTCGATCCGGCCGCACTTGCCCCGAGGCACGCGGAGAGGGCTGAGAACTCGCTCTCCACCGTGATGTACTCGGCGTCCAGGTGGCAGTTAGCCACCATCTCTGCCAGCGCCTCCACGATGTGGGTCTGGGGGGTGATGGGATAGGCCGCAATGACCTCGGGCCGGCAGTGCTTCACCGAGTGGGCCACCGCGTGCGACCCTTCCATGAACTCCATCATCTTATTTCTCCTCCTTCTTCATCTCGATGGCCTGGCTCGGGCACTCCTCTGCACAGAGGCCGCACCCTTTGCAGTAGTCGTAGTCGGGGACAGGCTGGCCCTCCCCGTCCTCCGCGATACAGCCCTCTGGGCAGACCTGGGAGCACAGGCCGCACTTCGTGCACTTCTCGTGGAGGAACTCGGGTCGGAACGTCCGCCACGAGCCCGTTTTGTTCTCCTTTGCCTTGCCCGGCTTTGCCGAGCACCCAAGACCGAGTGCCATGGCTCAGGACACCCCCTTTGCGAACTCGAACGCCTCGCGGGCTGCGGCAACGTTCTTTTCGGCCAGCTCGCCCGGGAACCTCTGGCGGATCGCGCCCTCGAGTGCGGGGAGCGCGATCTCCCCGCTCGCAGCGGCAAATGCCCCCATAAGGGTGGTGTTGGTGATGGGTAGCCCAAGGTGCTTCAGGGCAACTGAAGTGGCGTCGATGGTGATGACCTTCACCCCTTCAGGGATCGGGTAGGTGAGCGCCTTCTCGGTGTTCACGATCACGATCCCGCCTTTCTTGAGGCCCAGGAATACGTTCACGTCCCGGATCAGGGTGCTGTCCTGCACAATGATGTAATCGGGCTCGTATACCTGGCTTCTCAACCGGACCTTCTGGTTATCGAACCGGACGAACGCTTGGACCGGTGCGCCCCTGCGCTCCACCCCGAAGGCCGGAAACGCCTGGGCAAACACCCCGCCCGCGAATGCCGCCACGGCGATCAGTTCTGCGGCGGTGACCGAACCCTGTCCGCCGCGGCCATGAATACGCAGCTCGCGCAAAGAAATCACAGTATAATTTTACATGATTAATCATACTAAAATGTTGAGATTTCACGCGGGGCATAATCGAAAAGACCTGGGCACCACACACGCAACCAGGGCTGAAACGCTGCAGGTCTGAAGACCGGGTATCAGGTGCGCACCTCGAGGCCCAGGATGTCTGTCGTCCCGGAGAAGACCTCTTCCGCGATGAGGGCAAGTCCATCCGCAGCGCACCATTCGTCGTACACGGAGACCTCCCTTCCGAGAAGGGATCTCACTTCGCTCGCAATCACAGGCGCCATGGTGCCTGCGAGGGCAACGCGGGCCCCTGGAGCAAGGACAAGGAGTGCTGCGCATTCCATGGCGGAAAAGAGTGCCAGCGCGGGAACCCGGTCCGCGGGGGGGAGGGTATGGGATACTCCTGCATGGAGGAATGCCTCGTTTGCGGTCGTCTCGCAGCGGTCCACCCTGCGGATAGCGTCTACGTCGAGCGCCCCGTGCTCGGTTCCGGGAGCAAAGATGCAGGCATCGAGGGCACCTACCAGGCGACCATCCCTCACCAGGATACTGACGGTGTTCGAGCTTGCGTCTGATACCACCACGTCACCCCCGAGATCCCGGACCACCCTGAACGCAATCCCGACCTTCTCGGGGCTGGCCTGGTGGGAATACACAAAAAAGCGCGGGTCGGTGGGGGACCCGCGGTGAAGCCCGGGGATGGCGACCGCGGGGATGCCGCTTTCTGCGACCTGGTCGAACACGCGGGTCCCGCCCCCCGTATGCTTTCCGGCCCCTTCCCTGCTGACCAGGCCGCGGTTCTTAAGAAGGCAGAGAGGGGTGATTGCCGAGAAGTTGTCGCCCATCGAGTAGGTGAGGGCAATTCCCTCGATCTCGTCGGGAGGCGCCAGGCGGGAGAGGTCCTCTATGCAGAACGAGACCGCATCTTCCCGCGCTACCTTGAACCGCCGGTCTTTCCCCGCAGAGAAGCGAAGCGCCGAGGTCCCGTGGTCTATCCCGATGAACATCGCAGTATCCTTTGGCGTGCTGGCGAATATATTATTTTGATTATGAACGGCTTCTCGATCCCCCCTGCACCAGTCATGCCCGGGGATTCATCCCGCGTCCAGAAAAACGGCGGAGAGCGAGTTCAAAGAGGAGAATCAGGATGATCCCGGCGGCGCATGGAACAAAGACCGAGGAGACTGTGCCCCCCGCAGCGACAATCCGGTCATACATCATCCTTGTCGAGCCAAGCATCAGCCCGGTGAGAAACGCCAGCGACTGGGTGTGATAGGTGCGCAGGATCACCTTCAGGACGCGGCTCATGGATATGATGCCCGCCGCACCCCCGGCCATGTAGACTGCGAGGGGGAGAATGTCGATGCGGGCGATTGCCGAGAGGAGGTACTCGTACTGGTTCATGACCAGGGTGAGGTATGCGCCTGACACACCCGGCAGGATCATGGCACACAGGGCAATGAAACCCGTGACAAAGAGCACTGGCAGCGAATGGCCAAGCCCCGACTGCCCAAGCCCGCCGATGAGATACCCGGCAGCCAGGCCCAACGCGACCCATACGGTGGCGATGACCGCGTCCCACTGCTCGATCCGGTAGGCGATCAGGACCGAGGAGGCGATAATCAAACCGAAGAAGAATGCGTATGTCCAGGCAGGAGCGGTCTCGAGGAGGAAGAGGACGATCCTTGACATCGCAAGCAACCCGATGCCGATCCCTGACAGGAGAATGGCCAGGAAGACAGGATCCACACGGGCTATTGCCTCGACTGCCTCGTCTCTCCTTCCGCGGATGAGCGCGATGACGGGGGTCACACTGATACTGCCAATAGCCGAGATCAGGCGCTCGTAGATCCCTGTAATCAGGGCGATCGTGCCTCCGGAGACGCCGGGAATGATGTCGCACATGCCCATGAGCGCCCCCTTGAGCACGATCAGGACGCCCTGCTGCGCATCGATTCTTGGAACCACACCTTTAGTATGAGAGAGAGACGTTTAATATTGATTACAGGGAAGAAGGGGAATGCCTTGAACGCGGTCGTCACAGGAGGAGCAGGGTTCATAGGATCGCACCTCGTTGATGCCCTGATCGCGCGGGGAGACGAGGTCACCGTCATCGACAACCTCTCCACCGGAGATCTCCGGAATGTCGGGCGGCATGTCGATTCCGGTGCGGCCAGGTTCGTCAGGAAGGATCTTCTCGGGGATGGATGGCAGGATGCCGTCCGGGAGGCTGACCGGGTCTACCACCTCGCCGCAGATCCCGACGTCCGGGCGAGTGCGGGCAATCCGGCGATGGTGTATGCCCAGAATGTGACGGCGACGGTGAGAGTGCTCGAGGCAATGCGGGACGCAGGGTGCGCCGAGGTGGTATTCACCTCCACCTCAACGGTGTACGGGGAGGCCGATCTCATCCCGACGCCGGAGGAGTATCCCGGGATGCAGCCCATATCCATCTACGGAAGCACGAAACTCGCGTGCGAGGCGATGATCTCGGGTTACGCCCACACGTACGGCTGGAGATCGTGGGTGTTCCGGTTCGCAAACATCATCGGGGAGCGGAGCAACCATGGTGTCATCTGGGATTTCATCCACAAACTGAGGGCAAATCCCCATGAGCTGGAGATACTCGGCAACGGGAGGCAGCAAAAGTCCTATTGTTCGGTATCGGCCTGCGTGGATGCCGTGCTGTTCGCCGTCGACCGCACAAACGAACCCTTCTCCTGCTTCAATATCGGGACAGAGGACTGGATCGACGTGACCTCGATCGCGTCGATCGTGACCGCCGAGATGGGACTTCGTGGCGTCTCCTTCCGGTACACCGGCGGCGACCGGGGCTGGGTGGGGGACGTCCCAAGGATGCTCCTCTCGGTCGAGAAGCTCAAGTCGCTCGGCTGGCGGCCTGGCCTGAATTCAGAGGCGTCGGTCCGGGAGGCGGCAAGGGCGCTGTTACGTGATACTGGCCAGATCCCCTGAGGGGGGCTTTGGAAGGCAGGGCAGACATGAAGAAGAAGTACCTGGTTATTCTCGGAGACGGGATGGCGGACGAGCCTGTCGCCGAGCTCGGAGGCCGGACGCCGCTCGAGGCAGCGAGGACCCCGAACATGGACCGCATCGCAAGGGAAGGTTCCTGCGGCCTCCTGCGAACCGTCCCGGACGGGTGCGAGGCCGGCTCCGACATCGCCAACCTCTCGATCCTCGGCTACGACCCCCGCCGCTACTACACCGGGAGGGGCCCGCTCGAGGCGGCAAGCATCGGGATATCCCTCGGGAATACCGACATGGCCTACCGCTGCAACCTCGTCACCGTCAGGAATGGAGTCATGGAAGACTTCTCTGCAGGGCACATCACGAGCAAGGAAGGGGCCGAGCTCCTCTCTTCCCTTGAACGGGAGTTGTCGCATGCGCGGGTCTACGCCGGCGTGAGCTACCGCAACCTCCTGGTCCTGCCGGGCGCAGGAGGGGCGACGACCGTCCCTCCCCACGACATCGTGGGCCAGGAGGTCGCACTCCATCTCCCGTCTGGCAGGGATGCCCCCCTGCTCCTGGCCTGTATGCACGCATCAGAGAAAGTCTTTGCAGGCCACCGTGTGAATGAGGAAAGGATATCCCGCGGGCTCCCGCCGGCGACCCAGATATGGCCCTGGAGCGGCGGCAGGGTTCCCGCACTCCCGCCCTTTCACGAGAAGTACGGTATGCGGGGCGGGATCATCTCCGCAGTCGACCTCCTCAAAGGCATAGGCAGGTGTGCAGGGATGGAGATCATAGACGTCCCCGGTGCAACAGGGTACCTGGACACCGACTACCAGGCAAAGGCACGCTATGCGCTCTCAGCACTGAAGCACCTGGACTTCGTCTACGTCCACGTCGAGGCTCCTGACGAGGCCGGCCACCTCGGGAGCGTGGAAGAGAAGGTGACCGCCATCGAGCGGCTCGACGAGATGATAGGCACCATCATGCAGGAGTTCCGGGGGGTCATCGCAGTCCTCCCCGACCACCCTACACCCATACGGACCCGGACCCATTCCCGCGACCCGGTGCCTTTCGCGGTGTCAGGAAAAGGGGAGTGCGACTGCCGATCCTTCTCCGAGAAGGAGGCAGCGAGAGGGAAGTCCGCGTTGATGGAGGGGCCGGACTTCCTCCCTCACCTCTTTTGCGAAGACTGAACGGGCTCATCCACTCGCGAGACGAAATCTCAAGGGGGAAAGTTTGGTATCCCCCCGTCACCATCACTGGTGTGGCATGAACGAGTCATGGCTGTTCGCCGAGATCGAACGGGTGGCAGGGCCGCTCACCCCCCTCCAAAGGATACTCCTCGGGACCGACGGTTCGGTGACAAGGATACTCGAGCTTGCGACAGGAGCCCCGGTAACCATCACCACCCTTTCGCAGACAGTGGAAGCGGCAAGCCCGCCGGTTGCAGAGATGCTGGCCGTTCCCTTAGGCCAGGAGGTCAACCACCGCATCGTGGAACTGAAGAATACCAGGACCGGGGAGACCCTCATCTACGCGGAGTCCTATACGCCACTCTCCCGACTCTCACCGTCATTCCGGGAGGACCTGATGCGGGCCGACACCCCGATCGGGAGGATCCTCGAGCAGCACCACCTGGAGACGCGGAGGGAGATCGTGAAGATGACTGCCGGCCAAAGGCCGGCGCCTGTCGCCGCGTCATTCGGCCTCTCGGGGACGCCGAGGTTCCTCTCCAGGGAGTACCGCATCATCCACCAGGAGCACCCCCTGATCCACATCGAGGAGATCTTCCCCGCCGCGCTCTTTTCGGGAGAGACGATGGTAGTGATCGACGCGCCGTCAAGGCTGCACCTGGGTCTCCTCGACATGAACGGAGCGCTCGGAAGGATTGACGGGGGAATGGGGCTTGCACTCGACGAGCCCCGACTCGTCGTCTCTGCAAGGCGGAGCGATACATTCCTCGCGGAAGGAGGCGACGCGGACGCACGGGAGAGGGTCCTTGCCGCGGCAGCATCCGTCTCCGGCTCCCTCAATCTTTCCGGCGCCGCAGAGTTCACCATCCAGGCGCAGTTCCCAGGCCACGCGGGCCTTGGCAGGGGGACTCAACTCGCCCTCTCGGCTGCGTGTGCACTCTGCCGCCTTTACGGGCAGGAATGGACGGCCAGGGACCTGGCGCGGATGACCGGGCGCGGGGGGACATCGGGGATCGGGACCGCATCCTTTGGAGCCGGGGGGTTCATCATCGACGGTGGGCACTCGTTTGGAGCGAACCTTGACAAGACTGCGTTCCTCCCCTCCTCTGCCTCGCGGGGGGTCCGCCCACCCGAAGTGATCCTCCGGCGCGATTTTCCGGAGGCCTGGAAGATCCTGCTGGTTATCCCTGACATCCCCCCCGGGGCGAGCGGTGGAGCCGAGAGAGATCTCTTCCTGCGGTACTGCCCGGTGCCGCTTGAGGAGGTGCGCGAACTCTGCCACCTGGCGATGGTGTCCCTCCTTCCGGGCCTTGCCGAGGAAGACCTTGACCTCTTCGGCTCTGCCATCAACAGGATGCAGGAACTTGGGTTCAAGAGAGTGGAGAACCAGCTGCAGCCTTCCCGGGTCGCGGACCTCATGGTGGCAATGCGGGATGCCGGTGCTGCGGGTGCGGGGCTGAGTTCGTTCGGTCCCGCGGTATACGCCATAGGAGAGGGGCGAATGCATGACGTGGAGAGCGCCGCAAGAGAGATCATCCCCTCTCTCGGGGGCGGCCGCGTGCTCCTCACCAGGGCCAGGAATTCCGGGGCGGTGGTCACCGTCGCATGACCTCTCCTGCCCTGGCGATGCGGGGAGGCACTTTCATTAGAATGTGCCGCGCTAGTATGGTACTATGAGCGGGCAAAGGACCCTCACCATCGGGATCACGGTGAACCTGGAGCACTATGAGAACCTCCGCCTCGAAGTGAACGGGGTGGTTGGGGACCAGGAGGAGGCCTGCGACCTTGCCCGGTTCCTCTCCGATGTGCTCGGGACCTACGGGCGCGGCGACCAGGCGACCGCCGAGCGGATAGAGAGCTTCCGACGCCGTGTCCTCCCTTTCGCCGGAGAACAGCGAGACCTGGTCCCCGAAACCCCCGGAAAGGGGGAGGAGGAGCCCGCGACGGCAGGCGCTGCACCCGATGCAACGCCCGCTCCGGCACAAAAGACCGCGGCGCCATCTCCCGCGTCGCGCAGCCCTGCCTCGCCAGTTTCTCCGGTTGAGAAAGGGGCCGCTGCAGGGGCATTCACCTGCGAGGAATGCGGTGCACCTGTGAACCAGGCGGAGCAGAAGATGAGCATGCTCTTTGCAAGCAGGGTCCTGTGCAGGAAATGCCTCAAAAAAGTCTGACGGGTGAATCACGTTGAACCGGATGCGGAAGGTGTTGCCCTGGTGAAGAAGAACCTCCTGATGTGGGATGAGACCCTCTTTCGCGACCCGGAGGTATTTGAGATCGATTACGTCCCCGAGCAGTTCAACTTCCGGGAGACCCAGATGCGCGAGCTTGCGTTCCAGATCAGGCCTGGACTGAGGGGAGGCCGGCCTCTCAACACCATCTGCCGTGGCCTCCCCGGGACGGGCAAGACCACCAGCGTGAAGAAGCTCTTTGGCGAGATCGAGGAGACCACCAGGAAGCTTGTTCCCATCCATGTCAACTGCCAGATCGACAACACCAAGTTCGCCATCTTCTCCCAGATCTACCGGAGGCTCTCGGGCCATCTCCCTCCCTCATCGGGGACCTCCTTCAAGCAGGTCTTCGATGCAATCGCGAGGATACTCGCAAAGGAGGAGCAGGTACTCCTGGTGGCGCTCGACGACGCCAACTACCTCCTCTACGAGAACGAGATAAACAAGGTGCTCTACACGCTCCTCCGCTCTCACGAGGCGTACCCCGGGACGAGAGTGGGGGTGATCATGATTGTCAGCGACATGGACGTGGATATCGCACGGGAGGTTGATGCGCGGGTGTCCTCGGTCTTCCGGCCGACCGAGATCTACTTCCCCCCCTACACCATGGAGGAGGTAAAAAGCATCATCAGCGAACGGGTGATGCAGGGGCTCTATCCCGGATGCCTCCCGGCCCCCATGTTCGATCTCGTGGTGGAACAGACGCAGAAGAGCGGTGACCTCAGGGTGGGCGTCGACCTGCTGAAACGGGCCGCACTGAACGCGGAGAAGCGGGCAAGCCGGGTGATCGAGACAGAGGACATCTGCGGTGCCTACAAGGTATCACGCTACCTTCACCTGGCATACTCGGTGAAGTCCCTCAAGGCAGAGGAGAAAGCCCTGCTTCTGACCCTTGCCACCCATGCAGGGGAGGGAGGGGAGATGAATGCCGGGGAGGTCTACAAGGCGGTGAAAGAAGAGTCCGGAGTCGGCTACACGCGCTTCTACGAGATAGTGAAGAAGTTCGATGCCATGCGACTCGTAAACCTGGAATACCGCGATGGAAAGGGCCGCACGAGGGTGATCAGCCTGAGATACGACCCGGCGAGAATAATCGAATATCTCTCCTGATCTTTTTATAAAACGATCATTTGATAACTCTTATCACTTCTGCTGCTATGTTCTATGGTAAAGGGGGTACTCCACGTGCTCAGTGTAAACGAACTTGCTTTAGAGATTTTTGAAAACCTGGCGGAATACGCCGAAGAATTCAACGCTGCATACCATGAACTTGATAACGGCGCCCGGATAATCGATTGCGGGGTAAGCACACGGGGAGGATATGCGGCCGGCCGCGCCTTCACCGAGATCTGCATGGGAGGACTTGGAGAGGTCAATTTCAGGATGGCCAACATCAAGGATTTCCCCCTTCCTTTCATCGACGTGTTCACCGACTTTCCCTCCATCTCCTGCCTCGGCGCCCAGAAGGCAGGATGGACGATCAAGCACAACAACTACTTCGCCATGGGCAGCGGACCCGCAAGGGCACTCTCCCTCAAGCCTAAGCACACCTACGAGGTGATCGAGTACGAGGACGACTTTGACTCGGCGGTCATTGCCCTCGAGAGCGACCACCTCCCCAACGGAGAGGTCATGGAAAAGATCGCAGAGGACTGCCACGTCGATGTGGGCAACGTCTGCGCCGTGGTCGCCCCCACGGCCTCAATCGTGGGTTCCATCCAGGTAGCCGGCCGTTGCGTGGAGACTGCCATCTACAAGCTGAACGAGCTCCACTTTGACACCCGGAAGGTCGTCGCGGCATTCGGGTGCGCACCTCTTCCCCCGGTCCGGGGCCCGAAACTTGCGATGGGTGTGACAAACGACGCCACCATCTACCATGGAAGGATAATGCTGACCATGAAGGCCCCCGAGATCAAGGACTACCTGGAGAAGATCCCGAGCAACAAGTCCAAGGGATACGGAAAGCCCTTCAACGAGATCTTCAAGGAGGCTGGGTACGACTTCTACAAGATCGATACCTCCCTCTTCTCCCCGGCCGAAGTCGTGATCAACGAAACCTCCGAAGGCATGGTTTACCACTGCGGCGCCGTAAACCCCGAAGTAACACTCAAGTCGTTCGGGCTCATCTAACCCACGTCCTCTTTTTGTTTCCCGCCAAGGGCGGTGCCTGGTTCACTGGTCCGGGTATCATGCGAGTAAGCCCGGGTTTCTTGCTCGGACTGTGCCGCAGAAGAAAGACAGTTGATGCATCGGAGTGAACAGTTTCAGAGATGGACGTACCACGCGAGGCATGGAATGCCGACTATGCAATGAGAGGGCGGCGATGGGCCAGGGGCCACTGCAGGCTGCCGTCATTTCATCCCCACGAGAGGGTGCTCGACGCTGGATGCGGCGACGGGAAGAGCCTGGCCGCAATCGTTGGCGAACGGGACTTCCCAGGGAGTGTCGGCGCACGCTGCCCCGAAGTGGTGGCATTTGATTTCTCCCGGGAAGCGATCCGGATCTGTGCATCCCGGTTTTCGGGAGACGAATGCGTCCACCTGTTGTCCGCAGACGCATCCAGGATGCCGTACCGGGCAGCATCATTCGATGCGGTGCTCCTCTTTCACATCCTCGGCCACGCCGCAGTCAGGCCGAGGAGAGAGATATGCAACGAGGTAGAGAGAGTGATCAGGCGCGGGGGATATGTCTACCTCCGCGTCTTCTCTGTGGCGGACTTCCGCTCCGGGAAGGGAGAGGAGATCGAGGAGATGACGTTTCTTCGCGGCGACAGGACCTTCACTCACTATTTCTCTCTTGCCGAGATCCCGGCGCTCTTCCCGAACCTGTCCCTCATCTCGATAGAGAGGGTCTCCTGGACACTCCGGGTACGGGGCGAACACCTGCCCAGAGAGGAGATTCATGCGGTGTTCTGGGCGGGCGCCTGATGGATCCAATCGGAATGCCCAATCAGTCCCTGGTGTGCCCGGCCCCGCCTCTCTTTATCTGCATCACGTGGCGGAACCGAGGATATTCTCCCCCTCGCGGTAAGAAAAAAACCGATGGATGAGTTTAATACCCACACCGTTGAATCTTCCAGGCAAATCAGGGCCCGTGGTCTAGTCGGTTATGACGTCGCCCTTACACGGCGGAGGTCGCCGGTTCGAATCCGGCCGGGCCCACTGTTCCACCGTGTGCCTTGCCGGTGTTTCGTGCGGGGAGAAAGAATGGGGTGGATATCCAGGTGCACATTCTGTCGTTCTGCCTCCGGGTACCCGATACTCGTCACCACGCCGGGTTTCCCCCGGAGCAAGGCCGGTGCCGGAGAGGCCTGGCATGGTGCAAAAGCCTCCTGCGCGGAATGCCATGATGATCACAGGGCTCTTTTCGCATAATCTGTGTCATGCTCCACCTGGAGGTGTCGACCCGGGGGCTCAGGCCGGGTGATATTGAAAGGAGATCGCATGACTATCCGGACACCTCATGACCTCCAAAGCATCAGGGCTGGTGCGATTGTCGAAGCGCCCCCTGTTCTCTCTCCAAGCCGTTCCTGGCAGCAATCTTTAAATAGTAGGAACTGCGGCACCACCCGAATTTCATGAAAAAAAAAGGCCGCGTTTATGCGTTCCATGGTGAATTGGTCTCCTCACTCTGCCCGAAACGATGAGAAGAGCGAATTTTGGCGTTCGTAAAAAAATTAATTAAAATGCCTTATTTGAGTTTTTAAGCCCAAAAAACGTTTTTTTGTGCTTGGTTGACCATAAGGCTCCCGATTGGCGATTCCGTCATAAAACGTCAGACGCGTGCCAAAAGAGACCCGGAATAATCACTTTGAACGATGTAATTTATATAGAAGAAGAAGAAATGGATTTTTTGGTGCACCGTTCAGCGGGCGACGCCTGCCTGAAAA
>CAZRCH010000045.1:0-3814 GCA_964598545.1 uncultured Methanolinea sp.
TCAATGCCTTCACCGCATTCATCCCGCCCGAAAATAAGATCGTGACGATTGAGGACACCCCTGAGCTCCAGATCCCGCACAAGAACTGGACGCGCGAGGTCTCGAAGGGCAAGGGGAAGGGGGAGGGAGAAGGCTCTGATGTCACCATGTTTGACCTCCTCAAGGCTGCACTCCGCCAGCGCCCGAACCAGATCCTGGTGGGCGAGATCCGTGGAGTCGAAGGGGCGGTCGCATTCGGGGCAATGCAGACAGGTCACCCGGTCCTCTCCACGTTCCATGCCGCATCCGTCGAAAAACTCATCCAGCGTCTCTGCGGGGACCCGATCAACATCCCAAAGACCTACGTCGACAACCTCAACATCGTGGTCATCCAGAGCGCAGTGAAGCGTCCCAGCGGGGAGACAGTCCGACGGATCCTGAGCGTGAATGAACTTGTCGGATATAACCCCGAGACACAGGGTTTCTCGTTCGTGGAGATGTTCCACTGGAACCCCGCGACCGATTTGCACGAATTCCCGGGCCGAGGGAGCAGCTATCTCCTTGAAAACAGGATCGCCACGATGCTTGGGATACCCGAACATAAGAAAGCGTCAATCTACGACGAGGTCGAGAAGAGGGCGAGGATCCTCGAGCGACTGCACAAGGCAGGGTATACAGGATTCTACGACTTGTATTTCATGATGACAAAGGTGAAGAAGCAGGGACTCCTGAAGATCGACGTCGATGCGATGTAGATGGCATTTGCAGGGTTCGGAAAGTCAGTCAGATCGGCGAACGCGGGAAAGCTTCCCTTTCAGGACCTTGGCACATCAGTAAAGAATCAACTGGCCACCCTCACCGAGAACAAGCAGATGGGGCCGGACCTCCTCTTCATGGTCACCTACATGGCCTCCATCACGACCGCCCAGGCAACCAGGCCGGAGATTTTCGCATATACCGCGGGACGCACGGAATATGTCACGTGCAAGTATATCCAGCGCGTGGAGTTCTTTGTGAAGCGATGGAATTACAGCTACGTCGAGGGACTGGCGATCATCGCCGAGAAGGCAAAGAACGACATGCTGCGGAGCATGCTCCACCGCTACGGCAATTCCATAGAATCCGGCGTTCCTGATGAGGACTTCCTCACGAGAGAACTTGCGACCATCAGGAGTGTCTTCCGGAACTCTTACGAACAGGGCCTGGAGATGCTGAAGAAATGGAGCGATGCCTACATTGCCATGCTCTTCTCGGCCAACCTCATCGGCATCATCATTATGCTCTCCATCGCGATCTTTGCGCCAGATGATGTCCAGCAGACGCTCAGTTCTGCCTATTTCATAGTGATCACGATCGCGATCTTCGGTCTCGTCACGATGTACAAGTCCGTCCCATCCGATGACAAGACCCATGCCCTGCAGCGGTGCTCAAAGGAGCAGGCCATCGTCAGAAAATTGGAGATGAAAGTGATCCCGGTCGCGCTGATCGCATCAGTCATCCTCTATTTTCTCTCTCAGAACGCCGGGCTGTCAATGCTCTTCCTCGGGTTCATCCTCATGCCCCTTGGGGTGATAGGGTACCTCGATGACAGGAATATCGTCCTTCGTGATGCCGAGTTCACCACCTTTATCAGGAGCCTTGGGGCGGTCATGGGTGGAAAGGGGATAACGGTGGGCAGCGCCCTCGCAGAGATCGACCGGAAATCCATGGAGAACCTCGAGCCCTTCATCGCCGGGGTATACTCAAAGATCAACCTTGGCCTTGACGAGAAACTCAGCTGGGACAGGTTCGTGGGAGAATCCGGAAGCAACCTCATCTACAAGTACCTCAATATCTTCAGGGACGCGGTGGAACTGGGCGGAAAGCCGGATATCATCGGGCAGATCGTCGGCTCCTCGATGCTTGAGCAGGTTCTCCTCCGTGAGAAGCGGAACTCCATCGCGATGGGATTCGTCATCCTCCTCGTTCCCATGCACGCGATGATGGTGGGGATATTCCTCTTCCTCTATCATATCATGGTGATGATGTCAAAGGCCATCTCATCTGTGGTTGCGCAGCTCGGGTCTTCCTCATCGGCGCTGAGTAATCCCGGCTCGGTTGGGGGATCGGTCGGTGGTGGTGGACTCACCATGTTCGTGAACTTCCCTGAACAGGAAGTGGGCCTCTTTGTAGTGATCATGATCATCATAATCACCATCGCGAATGTGATTGCTGGAAAGATCGTGGTGGGAGGGGACCGCTACATGTATTATTTCTTCAGCAGCCTCCTCCTCCTCGTCACGGGCATCATTTATATAGCCGCGCCGGTAATAGTTGCTATGTTCTTCAACATTCCCACCTTCCAAGGAGTCTGAAATGAAGGATTCAACCCTGAAAATAATCCTTTTTGCAGTCATCATCATATTCGGCTCCCTGATGTTACTTTTCGATATCCCGATCTTTTACCTCCTGATTGGGGCAATTGTCCTCGGAATCCTTGTCCTGTTCCTTGCCGGCGGCGTGAAACTGCCCAGGCTGAAGAGAGAGAGAAGTCCCAAGGAGAAAAGAACCGAACAAGCGTCCGCCCCCAAAAAAGCAAAGGAGAAGAAGCCTCCAAAAGAGAAGAAGGCAAAGTCACCGGGCAGCAGGAGCAGCGCCGGAGATTTCTTCTCCTCGCTTAAGGGAGCGTTCGCGGTGCTCGGACGAGACCTCTCAAGGGGGAGGAAGTCGAAGAAGGAGATCGAAACACACGAAAAGAAGATAGACTCCCTCCTGGACCAGTCCATCCAGGGCGCGGCAGTTGCCTCCCTTGATGATATTATTCCCGATGCAGCGCCCGCCGAGAAGAAGAAGACCTCTGACCCATTCAGTGCGCTGGTGGGAGAAGATCTGAACGCCGACCTTCTCAACGAGATCCAGGGTGCAGAGGATTTCTCCATCCTCGACGACACTGGACTGGACATCGGAAGCGAGATCGCCGGCCAGCCGATGACTGCCGGGGAGGGAGATCTCTCAAACCTCGATATCAGCCTTTCTGGTGACAACGATTCCATCACTCTTGACGAGGCGAACGATGCTGACGAGGTCAGGGAGATCCTTGAAGCGCATAAAGGCGATTTCTCTATGGACCAGGGGGGTGGGCCAAACCTTGCCGATGAGGTCATGGAAGGGCTTGACAGCCTCGATCTCGAAGGGATGGACCTTGAAGAAGAAGTGGGAGACACTTCCGCACCTTCCAAAACCCCCGCTCCCCAGGATTCCGCAAAAGTTCCCGTCCCACTTTCATCACCAGGTCGACCTGAACCTCCAAAGCCCTCCGCGCCCGCCTTCTCCCCGGAGCAGGACATGCTCTCGTTCTCAAAGGGGAGGGGCCAGGACGATGACCTCATGGCGTCGCTCCGATCGGATGCGAAATCCACGAAGAAAAGCGAATATGCAAGCCTTATCAGGGATCTGAAAGATACCAGGGTTGCCGCATCTGATCTCCAGAGCGAACTCGAAAGCCTGTTAAAGCCGAAAAGACCAAAAAGTGACTGAAGAGACGGGAGGTGTGTAAAGGGTGGCAGTGGTTCCGGTCAAGATCGAGAAGGAGGGAAAATGGATTGTCAGCAAGATAGACCTTCAGCAAGAGTCCATGACAATCGCAGATCCGGTTGGAAAGGCTATCCCATTCAAATCGGTCGTTGATCTTGAGGAGAAGAAGAGCCTGCTTGTCATCACCCTCAAGGGTGATCCTCCCCAGGTCCTGCGAATCGCAAGTGTAGAGAAGGTCCTCCAGGCCATGAAGCGGCTCATCATCATGTCCTGCAGCGCTTACCGGCTGACTGCCTATTTCATGTCCCCTGCCGTCAGGGGT
>CAZRCH010000045.1:3914-15101 GCA_964598545.1 uncultured Methanolinea sp.
GTCCTGCAGCGCTTACCGGCTGACTGCCTATTTCATGTCCCCTGCCGTCAGGGGTGGCGTGATGGTGACGAATGCCTCCTGGGACAAGGGTGCAATCGCCGTTCTCAAGACCAGCATCTGGTTTGTGAGCCAGAACAAGCAGGTGTCTGTACCACTCAAAGATGTCACTGGAATCGAGCTGACAAAGCGCGAGGTGCAGGGGAAACAGGTGGACGTAGTCAAGATAGATCACCTCGAGAACTCCGACGTGGTGACCAGTTATGTCCTCTGTCCCCTTTCCACACTCCAAATCCTCCTCAATTTCCTTCAGGATGCCACAAAGGACCTCGAGACGAGCGGGGAGGAACTTGACCCACTCTCCGCCCAGGTGGGCATGCTCATTTACAGCGGGATGGACTCCCATGCAATCGAGAACATGTTAAACATCTCCCACAAGAACCTCGACGAGATCTACGAGAGACTCCTGAAAATCGGCTTGATAGAGGTCGTATTCGTAAGAAAAGAGGTCCAGCTGACTCCAAAAGGCGTCCGTTTCATCACCGAGGCGGTAAAACCGCCTTCACAGTAATCTCGTTTTGATCCTTCACGCCGAGACCTCAAGGATACCGGCGGCGTTTTCACCATGAATCAACCCTGGAAAAGGAGGACTGCCACAATTAACTATATTAATTCTTCTCATTCACCTCTATAGTGATAGATATGGGGAGAATTCTGATAGTGGATGATACCCTCTTCATGCGCACCCTTCTCAAGAATATCCTTTTCTCGGGTGGCCATGACATCGTGGGAGAGGCCGGTGACGGTGACGAGGCCATTGCAAAATACCAGGAGCTCAAGCCCGACCTGGTGACGATGGATGTCGTGATGCCCAAGGTCAACGGAATCGAGGCCCTGAAGGGAATCAAGAGCTTTGACCCGAACGCAAAGGTAGTCATGTGCACGGCGGTGGGCCAGGAGCAGATGGTGAAGCTGGCGATCAAGACAGGGGCCAAGGGGTATATCGTGAAACCATTCCAGGCCCCAAAAGTGCTGGAAGAGATCAAGAACGTACTCGGTTCATGAGAAGATGATCAGGGTTCTCGTGGTTGACGACTCCCTCTTCATGCGGACCATGATCAGGGACATGCTTGAGAAGGATCCCAATATCGAAGTAGTCGCTACAGCGGTAGACGGGGTGGACGCACTCAAAAAGATCTCCGAGCACAGGCCCGACGTCGTCACCCTCGATATCGAGATGCCCAGGATGAACGGGCTCGAAGTATTAAAGAGCAGGTCTCAATATAAGGACTTCCCACGGGTCATGATGCTCTCTTCCCTCACATCCGAGGGTGCAGAGATGACGCGGAAAGCCATGCTGCTCGGAGCAGACGATTTCATGCCCAAACCAAAGGACATGCATGCAATCAAGGGCATCGAACGTGAAATCCTCGAAAAGATACACAATCTCGTTAATATCGCATATGTCGACCGGCCTGAAAGAAGAAAGACGCATCTCGCAGACAGGATAGTGGTTGTGGGTGCATCGGCAGGAGGACCCCCCATGCTCGATATCCTCATCTCCTCATTCAAGGCAGGAATTCCTGCGGCAATGGTGGTGACCCAGCACATGCCGGAAGGAGGTTTCACCGCGTCCCTCGCGACCCGCCTGAACCGCATCTCACCTATGCCTGTCAAGGAGACGGAGAGCGGCGATGTGCTCAACCAGGGGGGCATCTACATCTCGAGGGCAGGGTACCATTCCGTCATCTCGGCGCTCCTTACAGATGAGGGAGAAAAGGGGGGGCGGATCGTTCATTCGCAGTCGCCTCCCATACACAGTGTCCGCCCTGCAGTGGATAAAACGTTCATCTCTGCATCAAGTGTTTTTGGGGACCGGGTGGTCTCTGTGTTGCTTTCAGGGATGGGGAACGATGGAGGAGACGGAATGGCGGTGATACGAGAACACGGCGGCAGGACCATCGTCTGCCGCGAGGAGGACTGTCTCGTGTACGGGATGGCACGGTCAGCGCTCTCCAAGCACTGCGTGGAGCAGGTGCTGCCGCTGGATAAGATCGGGGGAGAGATCGCACGCCTGGTTGCGGGGATGGCGAACTGAGCATGTCTGAACTTGACGCATACAGGTCACTATATATCGCTGAATCACGGGAGAACCACGAGAATATCGTGAAGAATCTCCTGGTGCTGGAGAGCGAGGCCTCCGATGAGGCAATCGCGGAGATCTTCCGTTCTGCCCACTCGCTCAAGGGCATGTCGGCGTCCATGGACTTCAAGGGCATGGAACGGCTCTGCCACGCCATGGAGGATGTCTTCCAGGAGATACGGAACGGGAACATGGCGGTCACACACGCACTGATGGACACACTTCTCTTTGCATCAGACAAGATGGAGGCAATGCTCGATGATATCGAGGCAGGTGGCCCGGGCGTCCCTGAAGACCTCGATGACCTGGTCGATGGCCTCAAGAAGTGGATCGGGAGAAAGATAGGAGTTCTTCCTGAGGAGGATTCCAGCCGGGCCTTTTGCACAGGCGACGACAGCGCAGTCCAGGGGGAGCTATCTGCCATCGGCGAAGGGACGCAGGGACAGAACCATTATTGCATCACCCTCTGCATGAGTGACCAGTGCGACAACCGGAACCTTCGGGCGATGATCATCCTCCAGAACCTCGAAGAACTTGGGAGACTGGAGAAGATCACCCCTGACCGTTCAATTGTCGAAGATGGCGAATTCGACGGTCGTTTCACAGTCGAGATCGCAAGCGATGCGGGGATCGAAGCGATAAAAACCGTGACGTCCTCTTCGGATTTAAAAGAGGCTGTCGTTGAAGATCTGAAAAGCCCTGCCTCCTCGCCTGCAGTCATAAGGAAGGCCTCTGAACCCACGGCAGAGAAGGAGGACGAGAGGAGGTCCCCGCAGAGATCTGAAAAGGTTGAGAAAGGGAGGGAAGTCAAGAACATCCGCGTCGACATCAGCCGCCTCGACGTGATGATGAACCTCGTTGAGGACCTGGTCATAAACCGCGGGCGAATCACCGAGATCGCCCGTGAGCACCAGATGAAAGACCTCGATGAGACCCTCAACATGATAGGACGCTCCGTGTCCGACCTTCAGAACCTGATGATGAACATCAGGATGATTCCGCTCAACCATATCTTCAACCGGTTCCCGAGGACCGTCCGCGATATCTCCAACCGGGAGGGAAAAGAGGTCGAGTTCATCATCGAGGGGGGGGATACCGAGCTTGACCGGAGTGTCATGGATGGCCTGAACGATCCCCTGCTCCACCTCATAAGAAATGCCATTGATCACGGGATCGAGAGACCGGAGATCCGCCAATCCGCGGGAAAGCCCAGGAAGGGAACTCTCCTCCTGTCAGCGCGCAGGGACAGGGATAACGTGATCATCACCATCGAAGACGACGGGAAGGGAATCAGCGCAGAAAAAGTGAAGCAAAAAGCCATCGAACGGGGACTTATCTCAGAGGCCGAGGCTCAAGTCCTCTCCCGGGATGAAACGATCGACTTCCTGTTCCGCCCGGGATTCTCCACCGCTGAATCCATCACCGACATCAGCGGGAGAGGTGTTGGCCTCGACGTGGTCCGCACCACGATCGAGTCTTTGAAAGGGACCATCAAGGTCGAGTCAACCGAGGGCGAAGGATCGACGTTCGAGCTCCTCCTTCCGCCCACTATGGCAATCGTCACGGTGATGATGGTCAGGATCAATGGCCGGAGGTGTGCGATTCCCGTCCACAACGTGGTGGAGGTGGCAAGCCTGGAGGAGGAGTACATCCACACGATCGGCGGGCACGAGACGATCCTCCTCAGGAACGAAGTACTGCCTCTTGACAGGCTCGACGACATGTTCGGCCGTTCGGATCGGACTGACATCCTGGTGGTGCTCCAGCACCAGAACCGGAAACGGAGCATAGCCGTTGACCTCATCGAGGGCCAGCAGGAGGTGGTGATCAAACCACTCTCCACCGTGGTGGGGTCCTGTCGTGGAGTGTCCGGCGTCACGATTCCCGGTGACGGCGAGGTGGTACCGGTGCTCGATGTGAATGCACTAATCAAGGAGACCTGAAAACATGCTCAACAGCCAGCAACGAGATGCACTGCGTGAACTTGGAAATATCGGGGCCGCACATGCGGCGACCACCCTTTCAACCATGCTGATGTCAAATATCGAGATGGAGGTTCCCGAGATCAGCGTGGTCGACATCTCGAAGATCCACGAACATGTCGGGGACGAACTCTCGGCACTCGTAATCTTCCAGATCACCGGGGAGGTCTCGGGTGGGGGTTACGTCCTTTTGCATATTCCAAAGAACTCGGTGATCAGGCTCACCAATGCCATGCTCGGGATGACCGATCTCGAGCGGGATCTCACCGAGATGGACGAGAGCGCACTCCTTGAGATCGGAAACATCATGGTGTCCGCATTTCTCGACGCCACTGCGACCCTTCTCTCCATCATCATGCTTCCCTCGCCCCCGTCCATGATCATCGACATGCCGCATGCGGCATTCCAGACCATCCTGGCAATGCAGGAATTTTCCGAGATTGACCAGGTCGTGATCTTCCGCACCGAGCTCCGGAGCGACCAGCACAAGATCTCAAGCAACCTCTTCCTGCTCCCCAACAAGCCCATGCTCGATGAGATACTCACTATGCTTGAGAACCTGATGAAATAGGGACCAGGAACGAAAAATGCCAGGCCCTGATGAACCACCGGTGATCGTAGGGATTGGGGAGTTCTACGCAGGCAGGAACCCGATGTCATCGATCGGCCTTGGATCATGCATAGGCCTTGTGATATTCGACAGGGACAGGCCCCTGGGCGCACTTGCCCACATCATGCTCCCGGATTCGCAGGGAAGGAGCGAGCGGCCGGCAAAGTATGCCGACACCGCAGTCAGATTTCTCGTAAAAGAGTTGAACCTGCTCGGGTGCAGGTCATCATCCCTCACGGCAAAGATCTGTGGCGGCGCATCGATGTTCCAGGCATTTTCAGGGAACCTGAACATTGGTGAGAGGAACGTGGAGGCGATCAGGTTCCAGCTGAAGCAGGTCAACGTCCCTATTGTTGCAGAAGACGTCGGCGGAACCGTCGGAAGGACGATCGTGTATAATCCTGCAGAGAATGGAAAAGTCAGTATAAAAACCGCGGACGGAACGAGAAAAATAATTTAGGCGCGATTGGTCACAAAGACGGCAGCCGCAATCACCGTGGTCCACATACCACTCTTGTCACCCTGTGCAGACTGGCAGACCTGTGTCGTCCTGATGATCTTCCCGCTGGCCTTGTAGATCTGCTCCCGCTCCTGCCATGCCTGGTTGATGTCGAATTCTATCCCGAGGGTGGTGGCGAGCATGGTCGCTGCCAGGTCCTCGGCATAATCCCCCGTCTTTTCTGCCGTCTCACCGTACGCATGGTGCTCCGAAAGATATCCGTACTCCTTGGCCTCCTTGGGTAACGCAAGTCCTATTGCCGCTGAAATCAGCCGGTTAGGCTCATTCGTATCGTTCTTGGCCATGACACAGTAGGTGATCTCGCCCGGCTCCAGCATCTTTGTTCCCTCCTCGACAGAGACCATTTTGCAGTTCGGGGGAAAGATGCTTGAGACATAGACAAGGTTGAACTTCTCGATTCCTGCCCTCCGGAGCGCCAGCTCAAACGAGGCAAGACGGTCTTTATGAACACCCACCCCCTTGGTAAAGAATACCCTGCTTGGGACCACCATATACCAAGATCTGGTGTTTTTAACTCTTTAAACTTTTTATTTTCAAGAATGGAGAGGGTAGAACCCCTGGTTCCGTTTTTTAATTCAAAATCTTCTGCCTTGAGATGATCAGATCCTGTCCATATCACTCTGGCGGACATTGATCTGCGTCCGCAGGCAGAATCATTTCCAGGGATGCACGAGCCTGATTCGTGCAGATTCCAGGCTTTTTGGGATACCCCGACACCTATTAAAACTTCCCCCGCACACCATATATGGAAATCATGAAGGCGGTCCTGGGTCTAGAAGACGGCACCTGCGTGACAGGGGAGGGGTTTGGTGCCGAGGGGGAATGCGCTGGCGAGCTCGTATTTTCCACCCAGATGGGTGGATTTATGGAGGCCCTCACCGATCCCAGCTATTTCGGGCAGATTCTCATGTTCACCTTTCCCACTGTCGGCAATTACGGCGTGGACAGGATGAACTTCCAGGCCCCGAGAGTCTGGACCCTCGGTTGTGTTGCACGCGAGATCTGTCCATCCCCCGAGACCAGACCTGCGTTCGCAGATTACTTCGAAGAGAACGGCCTCCTCGGCATCCAGGGGGTGGATACCCGGATGCTCACTATCAAGACGAGGGTAGAGGGAACGCTCCGGGCCGCGCTGATCGTGGGGGATGAAGACCCCAGCCGCGCCGTAGAGATGGCCAAAAGAGCAATGCCCATATCCGATGCAGACCTCATTCCCGCCGTCTCATGCAGGGAGCCGTATCATATTCCCGGGCGGGGAAAGAAGATTGCCGTCATTGACCTTGGAATTAAAAAGAACATGATCATCAGCCTCCGGCACCGCGACGCAGACCTCCACGTCTTTCCCTATCACATCCAGCCGGACGAGATCACGGCATGCCGCCCTGATGCCCTCTTCATCAGCAACGGTCCCGGCGATCCCGTGCATGCCACCGATGCCATCCGGTGCGTGAAAGAACTTGCCGGGAGCCTCCCGATCTACGGCATCTGCATGGGGAATCAGATCTGCGGCCTCGGGCTCGGCGGGAAGACCTACAAGATGAAGTTCGGGCACCGCGGCACCAACCAGCCTGTCCGTTACAAGGACGGAAGCATCTATATCACGACCCAGAACCACGGATTCGCCGTCGCCGCCGACACATTGCCCGAGGGGGCGAATGTCCTGTATTCAAATGTAAACGACGGTACCCTGGAAGGCTTCGAAGACCCGTATCTGGAGATCACCTGCGTCCAGTTCCATCCCGAGGCCCATGGCGGCCCCCGGGACACGGAGATACCATTCTTTGACACCATGTTCAGGAGGCTTGGCTGATGCCGAAGAAAGCGCATATCAGGAAAGTCCTGCTTATCGGGTCTGGGCCAATCCAGATTGGGCAGGCGGCTGAGTTCGACTTCTCCGGCTCGCAGGCGTGCAGGGCGCTTCGCGAGGAAGGAGTCAGGGTGGTGCTGGTGAACTCGAACCCCGCCACCATCCAGACCGACCCCGAGATGGCCGACGAGATCTACATCGAACCCATCAGGGCAGAGATCATCGAGAAGATCATCGAGAAGGAGAGACCCGACGGCATACTCTCGGGGATGGGGGGCCAGACCGGGCTGAACATGACCGCAGAACTCGCCGAGCGGGGTGCGCTGAAAGGCGTGGAGATCCTCGGGACTCCCCTCGAGGCTATCTACCAGGGGGAGGACCGCGAGAAGTTCCGCGCCCTGATGGAGCAGATCGGCGAGCCGGTCCCAAGGAGCATGATCCTCAACCGCATGGACCAGGTCGAGGAGGCACTCCGCACGGTCGGCCTCCCTGCCATCATCCGGCCCGCGTATACCCTTGGCGGATCAGGCGGCGGGATTGCCCACACCCGTGAAGAACTTGTCCGTATCATCGAGATCGGGCTTTCCAGGTCCCGCATTCACCAGGTGCTCGTCGAAGAATCTGTGGTGGGGTGGAAGGAGATCGAGTTCGAGGTGATGCGTGACGCAGGCGACACCTGCATCATCGTCTGCGGAATGGAGAACGTGGACCCGATGGGCATTCACACAGGAGAGAGCGTGGTTGTCGCCCCGATCCTCACACTCCGCGATGACGAATTCCAGACGCTCCGGACTGCAGCCATCAAGATTATCCGTGCCCTCGATGTCCAGGGGGGCTGCAACATTCAGTTTGCCTACAAGGACGGGGAATACCGGGTGATCGAGGTCAACCCGAGGGTCTCACGGTCGTCGGCACTCGCCTCCAAGGCCACCGGGTACCCCATCGCCCGGGTGGCTGCAAAGATCGCCATTGGTCTTCGGCTCGATGAGATTACGAACACTGTCACCGGGTGCACCCCCGCCTCGTTTGAACCGGCGATCGATTATATCGTCGTGAAGGTGCCCCGCTGGCCGTTCGACAAGTTCAAGAATGCCGACCGGACCCTTACCACTGCCATGAAGAGCACGGGGGAGGTGATGGCAATAGGGCGGACGGTCGAGGAGGCGTTCAAGAAGGCACTGCGCTCCATCGATACTGACATGGAGGCACACACGAACCCCAACGAGATCCGGATGATCCTCTCCCGCCCCACGGACGAGCGGTTCGCCACGCTCTTTGATGCGGTCCGTGCGGGGTTCTCCATCCAGGAGATCGCAGAACTCACCCACATATCTCCATTCTTCCTCGAAAAGATTCAGAATCTCGTCAGCATGGAGAAGAGGATCAGGGATGCCCCGACAATGGAGATCATTCGCCTTGCAAAGAAGTTCGGGTTCACCGACGCCGAGATTGCCAGGGAATCGGGGTACACGGTGGAAGAGGTGGGAATGATTGCGGGTAATCCGACCTATAAGATCGTGGACACCTGTGCCGCCGAGTTCCCTGCCAGGACTCCCTATTTCTACTCAACCTGGGATTCCGAGTGCGAGATCCCCCGGACTGAGGGGGAGAAGGTGCTCATCCTCGGGTCCGGGCCCATCCGCATCGGGCAGGGAATCGAGTTCGACTACTGCACTGTCCATGCCGTCAAGGCGCTCCGCGAGGAGAACGTGGAGGTGCACATCGTCAATAACAATCCCGAGACGGTCTCCACCGACTTCGACACCTCTGACCGCCTCTTCTTTGAGCCCATGCTCCTCGAGGATGTCGTGCACATCTTAAAAAAAGACCATTACATGGGAGTGATGGTACAGTTCGGGGGCCAGAACGCGGTAAACCTGGCAGTCCCTCTCAACGATGAGTTAAAGAAGCTCAACCTTCCCACCCGTATCCTCGGGACCTCGCCGGATTCCATGGACATTGCTGAAGATCGCGACCGGTTCAGCCTCCTGCTCGGGCGGCTCGGGATACCCAGCCCGCCAAACAGCTCCGCCTACTCGCTCGGGGAGGCGAGGATGAAAGCGGCGGCAATCGGGTACCCAATCCTCGTCCGGCCCTCGTATGTCCTCGGCGGCCGCGCCATGGAGATCGTTCACGACGAGATAGAACTTGAAGGCTACATGAAGGAGGCGGTGCGGGTCAGCAGGCATCACCCGGTGCTGATCGACTCATTCCTGCAAAATGCGGTCGAGCTGGACGTGGACGCCGTATGCGACGGCGAAGAGGTGCTCATCGGCGGAATAATGGAGCATATCGAGCAGGCAGGGGTGCACAGCGGTGACTCGGCGTGTGTCATCCCCACCCAGTCTCTCTCCCAATCCATCCTCGAGCGGGTGAAGGACTACACGCGTAAGATCGCACTCGGCCTCGGCGTGGTGGGACTTGTGAACATCCAGTTCGCGGTCAAGGACGACGTGGTGTACGTCCTCGAAGCAAACCCCCGGGCAAGCCGGACAGTCCCGTTCGTCTCGAAGGCGACCGGCATCCCGCTCGCAAAGATCGCCGCCAAGACCATGATTGGAAAGAAATTGAAGGACATGGGATATCGCGAGAAGGCATACTCCCACGTTGCGGTCAAGGAGGTGCTCCTCCCCTTCAACAAGCTCCCCGGCGTGGACACCGTGCTCGGCCCCGAGATGAAGAGCACCGGCGAGGTGATGGGCATCGACTACGACTTCGGGCGGGCGTACTACAAGGCCAGTATCTCTGCGGACAACACCATCCCTGTCGAGGGGAACATCTTCATCTCCATCTCGAAAGACCAGAAAGACGAGGTGGTTCAGATCGCAAAGAAACTCAAAGAGATCGGCCTGAACCTCTACGGGACTTCCGGGACTGTCGATTACCTCACAGAAGCGGGTATTCCTGCACAACTGGTGCGGAAAGTCCAGGAGGGTTCCCCGAATGTCATCGATCTTTTGAGGAGGGGGGAGATACGGATGATCATCAACACTCCCACCGATAAGCAGTCGCGACAGGACCACTACCAGATCATGCGGGTTGCCGTGGACTACGGCGTCCCGTACATCACCACCATCCAGGCTGCCCGGGCAGCGGCGATGGCAATCGAGGCAATCAAGAAGGAGCGGATCACGATCGAACCGCTCTCCCATTACCTGGGGGCATTGTAAAGATTCTCCCCTCCAAAACATCCTCCTTTTTTTTTCGTGGCCCTGAAATTCTCAATCCCCACTGCAGATAGCCCCGATAGATTCCTCTCCCGCGGAATACTCTTAATACATCGGCAGGGGCAATGAATAGGTATTACCTGTGAGGGTTGGCACTCTCACGCAGGAGTGAGCGAATGGGAAAAGGAACCATTGTGATGGCATATTCCGGGGGACTCGACACCTCCATCTGCATCCCCCTGTTGAAGGAACGGTACGGGTACGACAGGGTGGTTACCGTTGCGGTGCACGTGGGACAGCGGGACGAGGAGATCCGGACAGCTACCGAGAAGGGGCAGAAACTTGCGGATACACACTACACCATAGATGCCCGCGAGAGGTTCGTGCACGAGTATATCTTTCCCGCGATTCGGGCCAATGGCTCCTATGAGGGATACCCCATGGGCACCGCGCTCGCACGGCCCCTTATTGCCGGCGAGGTTGCAAAGATCGCCGCACTGGAGGGGTCTTCCGCGGTCGCTCACGGCTGTACCGGCAAGGGGAACGACCAGCTTCGGTTCGATTTTGTCTTTCGCATGGCCGGACTCGAGGTCATTGCCCCTATCCGCGAACTGAACCTGACCCGCGAATGGGAGATAGAGTACGCAAAAGAACACAATATTCCTGTCCCTGTCGCAAAAGACCGTCCCTGGAGCGTGGACGAGAACATCTGGAGCAGGAGCATCGAGGGGGGGAGGCTCGAGGATCCCGCGTACCACCCACCCGAGGAGATCTATGCCTGGAGTGTTTCTCCCGAGAAGGCACCCGATACCCCTGAGATCGTGACGATCGATTTCATCAAGGGGGTCCCCCATCGCCTGAACGATGTGGAATATGCAGGCTACGACCTTATAGAGCGGCTGAACGGGATCGCAGGGAGGCACGGCATAGGCAGGAGCAACATGATCGAGGACCGCATCCT
>CAZRCH010000046.1:0-14701 GCA_964598545.1 uncultured Methanolinea sp.
TCGTGTGATGAGTGCGGTCGGCTCGTTGTATGAAAGATACTGTCCGGTAGCGGGGAGGGGGAGAATCCCCCTCCCCTGTCCCCTCCCCCGATACGCGATAGCCTGTGAGCAAAGTTCACCTGGACGCCATTTGGCATTTCCATTTCCACCCGCACTGGCCCTATCGCGTTTAGGGGACGCCAGAGCGGCGGGACGCAGCCCCAGGAACGTCTGAGGGAGGAGTGCGGTCGCCATCCACCCACGAAGAGGCTGCACCGGGGCCAGTGTCTGTGTACCCCCTTCGCAGCAATGACCTTATGGCCCCTGGTACTCCCCGCAGTTGGGGCTCTCGCCCCAACTGCTCCCGGGGTATAATTATTAGGAGAGACTATCCACATCTGATTGGGTTAAAACAATGGAGACATTTCGTTTCTCTGTCGTGATCGAGAAGGATGAGTCAGGGTATTACGTCTTCTGCCCTGAGCTTCAGGGGTGTTATTCACAGGGATCTACCTATGAAGAGGCCCTTGATAATATCCGCGATGCAATACGCCTCCATCTGGAAGACAGAATCTCGTGCGGAGAGGCAGTTCCCCAACCCAAGATGGTGAGCATTACCACTCTTGATGTGGCAGTATGAAGGGGAAATTGCCACGGGTTACAGCCGAAAAGATCATTAAAATATTGCAGAAACATGGTTTTTCCGAAGTCCGTCAGAGTGGAAGTCATAAGATATTTCGCAATTTGCAGGGGTGCAGAGTCACAGTTCCAGTTCATTCGGGCTCAATCCTTCATCCCAAGTTGATAAAGGCCATCCTTGAAGATGCAGGAATTTCACCTGAAGAACTTGAAAAATAAAATGGTATTGCGTTGTATTGTTGCGAACGCTTGTTTTATTTATTAAAAACGAAAAATCTCATCCTCTCCCCCCGCCTACATCTCCCATCAGCAGGTGATCCCCATCGCACCAACGCCCCCTACCGCGCAGCCGAAACTTGTCCGGAGGCTTGGGTTCTGGGAGGTGACCCTCTCGGGGATCGGGATCATTCTCGGCGCCGGGATATACGCGCTCATCGGGGCGGCGGCCGGGACCGCCGGGAACGCGGTCTGGCTCTCGTTCGTGATCTCGGCTATCGTCGCGTTCTTCACCGCCCTCTCCTACATGGAACTCTCTTCGATGATGCCGGACGTCGGCGCCGAGTACGAGTATACCTCCAGGGCGGTGGGCCGACGGGTGGCGATGGTGATCGGGTGGCTGATCATCTTCTCGGGCATTCTCGGAGCGGCGACGGTGTCGCTCGGCTTCGCCGGGTACCTGGTGGGCCTGCTGCCGGTCCCGGTGTTTGCCGCCGCCGTGCTGCTGATCGCGGCTCTCTGCGGGATCCTGCTGCTCGGGGTAAAGGAGAGCGCGTGGGTGGCGGTCGGGTTCACCCTCATCGAAGTGGGCGGGCTCCTGCTGATCATCGCTGCAGGCTTTCCCTACCTTGGGCGGGTGGACTACCTCGAGATGCCGATCGGGATGACAGGGGTGGTCACCGCCGCGGCGCTGGTCTTCTTCGCCTACCAGGGGTTCGAGGAGATGGTGAAGTTCTCGGAGGAGACGAGGAGGCCGGAGCGGACCGTCCCGCTCGCCCTGATCACGGCGCTCGCGGTCTCGACTGTCCTCTACATCTTCGTCTGCCTCTCGGCGGTGAGCGTGGTCGGCTGGGAGGCGCTCGCGGCGTCCTCCGCACCGTTTGCGACCGTTGCGGCCGCCGCGTGGGGGGCCGATGCATCGCTCCTCCTCTCGGTCATCGCGCTCTTTGCGACCGCGAACACCGTGCTGATGATGATGTTTGCGTCCTCGCGGATCTCGTTCGGGATGGCCCGGGCAGGCTCGCTCCCCGGCCTCCTCTCGAGGGTCCATCCCGGCCGGCACACCCCGTGGACCGCGATCCTCCTCGTCGGGGGAGGCGCGCTCCTCTTCATGTTCACCGGGGACATCGCGTTTGTCGCAAACGTCGCCAACTTCACCCTCTTCGTCACGTTCGTGGTAGTGAACCTCTCGGTGATCATCCTCCGCTACAGGGAGCCCGACAGACCAAGGCCGTTCTCCATCCCCGGCAGGCTGGGGAGGTTTCCCGTCTTCCCGCTTTTTGGCCTCCTCTCCTGCATCTTCCTGCTGGTGCAGCTCGAGCCGGCGGTGCTCGGGGTAGGGGCGCTCCTCACAGGGATCGGGGTGGTGATCGCGATCTTCTATGAGAAGGTGGCGGAGATGTGAGAGGGAATCCTGCGAAAGAATTAGGGGTATAGATCCCGGTAAATATTCTTCCGGTGGCCGAGATCAATGACGAGGATCACGAAGTAATCCTGCCCGATATCGAGAATGACCCTGTACTCCCCTACCCTGTGGGAATACACGGTTCCACTCGACTGGCCCCTGATCTTTTTCAACGATCTCCTGGGATCAGGCTCTCTTGCCAGAGCAAGAAGGTCGTCTCTTATCCGGACGAGAACCGGTCTTGGTATCTGCTTTGCATTCCTTATTGCATGAGGAGACCAGAGTATGGTCCAGGTCATTCAAGTCCCAGTTCCTTGAGCGCTTCTTCCATCGTGTAAAACCGGCCGGAACTGACATCTTCCCTGGCCTGCCTTATCGCGTTCAATGTCTCGACGCTGAGTGGTTCCTCATCGAGTGCATGCGCAACCAGGCGGTCTATCACATCGGAATAGGACTCGCGAGGATGGACCTTTAGATCCGAGAGTGCTTCTTTTGTCTTCTCGTTGATCCGTATCATCGACCCTTGCATATACAATTGTATACATATGTTATACATGAATGTATAAATACCTGACACTACTGGTGAGCATTGGAAGCAAGGGGAGTGTCAGAATAATGGGGTAGCAGTGGGTCTACACCTCCCCGCTGTTTCCCACATATGGCCGGTTCTCCTCAAGGCACATCGCCAGGTCCTGCATTATCCCCTGCAGGTCCCCGGTATCGCGGAACCTCTCCGCGAGGACCTGCCCGAGGCTCCCCTCCTCGATCCTCGTCCTCACCAGCGGCAGGTACCGCCGCTCGTCGACTGTCGCGACTTTCTCGGCGCGGCGATAGAGTGCCGCCAGTTCGTCCTCGAGGCCGGATGTCCCCGCCCGGATGGCCCGCTCCGTCATTGCGACGAGCGAGTCCCGGTCCTCTTCGAGTTCGAGGTCGCGGGCCCTTGCGAGCCCCCGCACGAACGCACAGAGCGCCATGTCCGAGAAGACGCACTCCTGCTCGTCGATTGCCTTGATCTCGATGCAGGGCCTGCTGAACCGGACGATCACTCCTGCGGATGCAACCCATTCCTCGCAGAGGATACCTGCCCCGAGCGAACGGAGCTCGGTGAAGACCCCCGAGAGCCGCTCCCGGTAGTCTGCGACCGTTGAGATGGGATCCGGGACGATCCCGTTGCAGATGGCCGGGATCCGGGCCTGGTTCTCCCGGTAATAGATCAGCCGGTTGTCGACCGGCCCGGGGGCCTTCCCCTCGACGAACGGGGACGCTGCCGAGACGGCGACGAGGAAGGGGAGGAGGCACCGGATGCGGTTGTGGAGAGAGACCAGGCGGCTCTCGTTCGCATACTCGAGGTTCACCTGCAGCGCCTGGATGTTCAGCCACCCGTGCTGCCGGATACTGAAGAGGCGGTCGTATGCGGCGTAGTACTCCCCCTCGCCGTGGTCCCAGACGCGCGCCCGGTCCAGGGTGAGGGTGGGGTGCATCCCGAGGCCGAGGAGTTTGTAGCGGCCGGCGAACCGGCGGGAAAACTCCCGGATTCCCCCCTGGACTGAGGACTCGAGGTCTGACAGCCTAGTCGAAGGGTGCAGGGGTATCAACTCGAGCACATGCTTCTGCAGCTCCTTGCAGGCCTTTGCACCCCCGAGAGGCATCTCGCCGTCCCAGCTCCCGGATATCTCCGAGAGCACCCGGTCGGACTCGGGCAGGGGGACAAATCCCGGCCCGTTGAGGGAATACTCGTGCTCCGTTCCCGTCTTCATGGGGTTCCACACTCCCGCGGTGTTAAGGGTATCTCGGCCACGAGTTTGGTCTCGGGCTCGGGGATCCGGTTGATCACGTCAAGTTCCTGCCCGGGGAGGGACCGGACCAATACCATCAGGCTCTTTACCGCCATCCTGAACTGCGCGGCATATGCATCCGCGTCAGCCATGAGATAGGGGACCAGGGGGCAGATCGACTCGTGCTTGAGGAAGAGGCGGAGCGTATGGTCCTGCACATCGAAGGTGAAGGGCCCTGCCACGCAGGTCTCGGGCTTGAAAGCATGGACCCGGCACTTCCCCCCGCTGCACATGACGCACATCCCGTCGTCGTGCGACTTCATGCGGGTATACCCGTCGAATTCTGCCACCGAAAGTGGCACTCCCCTCGCGCGGAACTCCGCCATCCGTGCGGGGGAGATCGGGGGATGCGCCTCGTGGCAGCACCTCCCCCCGCACTCGGCGCAGATGGCCTCTGCTGTCTCTTCAAAGGATCGCATCATGGCTGACTCCTTTATGTCTCGAGGAGGGTATGCACGATCTCCCGGTACACGTGCGGGTACGCGGTGTCCTCGCCGCCCTCGAGCGACGGGTTGTCGTTCACCTCGATGACGCATGGGCCGGCCGGCCCCTCCTTGATATCCACGCCGTAGAGCCCGTTGCCGATTGCCCGGCCGGCCCTGATCCCGAGGTCTATGACCGCGGGGGGAACCATCGCGGGGGGGACGCTCTCGACCCCGCAGTAGACTACGTGGCCGTTCACCGAGTCCTGGATCTTGAAGGTCTGGGACGGGATGATGTACTTGCAGGCATACAAGAACCGCCCCCGGAGCACGCCCACCCGCCAGTCATACGTGCTCTCCACGTACTCCTGTGCCACGACCCAGTCCGAGAGCTTGAAGTAGCGCCTGGCCACCTGGAGGAGCTCACCTGGTCCCTGCACCTTCTCCACCCGGAGCGAGAACGAGGTGGATGGCTCCTTGACCACCAGCGGCGAGCCGAGCTCGTCGAAGACCTCACGCGCCCTTGCAGGGGTCAGGTCGCGGTACGAGAGGAAGAGCGTCCGCGGGATCTCGACTCCTTCGCGCATCAGCCTCGCGTACATGTGCACCTTGTCCGAGCAGACCTGGATGGACTCCGGGTCGTCGATCACAGGGATGCCGGCGAACGCCGCCATCCGGGAGGCGACGTACGTGATGTTCATCGGGTCTGTCCGGGCCCGGATGAAGAGCCCGTCCACCTGGGGGATCTTGCGGATATCCACCGGGAAGATGAACTCGGCCCCGTGCCCCATCTCCTCGGCGGCGTCGCGGCAGCGGATCAGGGCGTTGAGCTGCTCTGCGGACGAGAGGGTCTTTCTGTCCACGAATATCCCGAGTCGGCTCATAGGAAGACCTGGCCCGAGAGGTAGGCGGAGAGGAGCTCTTTTTCTGCAGGCGCCATCTTTGAATAGCGGACAGGGCAGAGCGAGGAGAGCCTGAGACCGCAAGGCCCGTCCAGGCAGATGATCTCCACCAGGGGGATGCGGAACGACTCCCACACCCCCGCGGCCATCCCGGCCATCGCAGGGTCGGGGGAGGAGACGTTCCCGAATATCGAGACTGCCCTCTCGATCCGTGCACCCGCTTCGAGCCGCTGCGAGCAGAATGGATACTTCCCGTTGTTGGTCACGTGCCTGACCAGTTCCCGGGCCGACTCGTCGTCGCAAAGCACGTCGAAGTGCGAGGTGCAGGCGAAGTAGTTTAAGCCGTAGATGACCGCAGGCGCCGGGATGCACGACTGGGAGATGGCATACTCTGCGACCGGTATCCCTTCCATCCTGGCCCTCTCGAGGCACACGGGCACCACGAACGCATCGAGGATCGCCCGCGTGCCCGGCGCCACCCGCTCTCCCTGCGTCTCGTGCAGGAGGACCGAGTAATACGCCTCGCTCTTGTAGGAGTAATTCTCAGAGACAAGGTGCACCACTCCCTCCCGCTCCACGGTGTGGATGCTCTCCCGGGAGAGGACTGGGCCGCTCTTCGCCCGCGGGGCGTTTCTTTTGCCCTGGGCGTTGACCCTGGGGAGGGCCTCATTGGGCGCGGGAGACTCGAGGAGAAGCTGCCCTTCGGGCATCAGCAGAACACCTCCGGGTAGAGGTGAGTGCGACGTCCAGGTGAGGGTGACGTGTTCGAAAAACCGGCAGTGTGGACCCTATCATGAGGGTCATCGTCGTTCTCGTTCTCTGGTTCTGGCATGGGGAACCACGAGCCGCAGGGTCTGCGGCTGAAGAGGTATTACTCAGGTGGTGTGACAGTCTTGCGTTAAAGGTTTGTGGTCGGCATGCCTGCCGGGCGAAAAAAAACAGGTGAATTGTGCCCGGATCCGCACGCGAAGCGGCTCCCCTCCTGCTCCCGCGTCACTTGATCTCGATCCGCTCACCCGTCACCATGTAATGGACTTTCTCGGCGATCTTGCAGGAGTGGTCTGCACACCGCTCCAGGTAGCGGGCCACCATCAGGTAGTTCATGCAGCGGGTGATCGTGCGGGGCTCCTCCATCATGTAGGTGATTCCCTCCCGGAAGATGGTGTGGCGGAGCGCGTCCACCACGTCGTCGCGTTCGGAGTGGTGCCGGATGTATTGGAGGTCCCCCGTCTCGTAGGCCCGCAGGGAGTCGTCGATCATCGAGAGGACGAGGCCCGCCATATGCGGGATGGAGAGGCCGCTTGCAAGGTCGTTTGCCCGGGGATCAGTGGTGGCGATGACGACATTTGCGATATCCTTGCCGTAGCGGCCGATCCGCTCCGCAGACGCGATCACCTTCAGCGCGCAGGCAACGGCCCGCATGTCCCGTGCCACCGGCTGGTAGAGCGCGATCATCCGGTAGACTTCCTCCTCAAGGGCATCGTTCTGCGATGAGAGCGACCCTTTCCTGCCCTTCACTTCTCCTGCAAGGGCGATGTCCTGTATCCTCAGTGCCTCGACTGCATCACGGAGCATCCCTTCCGCGAAGAGTCCCATCGCAAGGACCCTTCTTTCCATCTCTGCCATCTCGCCGTGGAACTTGTCGGTCATATCCTCATCACCTACCCAAACCTCCCAGTAATGTAGTTCTCTGTCAGCTCTTCTTTCGGGCTCTCAAATATCTGTGCGGTCTCCCCGAACTCGACCATCTCGCCAAGGTACATGAACCCGCAATGATCGCTCACCCTCGACGCCTGCTGCATGTTGTGGGTCACGATGATCACGCAGTACTGCCGTTTCAATTCACCGATAAGGGCCTCGATCTTTGCCGTGGCGATCGGATCAAGGGCAGAGCACGGTTCGTCCATAAGGATGACCTCGGGTTCAACCGCGAGCGTCCTCGCGATGCAGAGCCGCTGCTGCTGACCGCCGGAGAGGCTCATCGCCGGGTGGGAGATGCGTTCCTTCACCTCGTCCCAGAGCGCGGCCTTCCGGAGGCTCCCCTCGACGATCCGGTCGAGCTGTGCCCGGTCCGTGATCCCGTGGACTCTTGGCCCGTACGCCACGTTCTCGTAGATTGACTTTGGGAAGGGGTTCGGCTTCTGGAAGACCATCCCGATACGGCGGCGGATCTCCACCGGGTCGGTACCGTTCCCGTAGATGTTCTCCCCGTGGAAGACGACGCTCCCCTCGATACGGCAGGCGTCTACGAGGTCGTTCATGCGGTTGAAGCAGCGGATCAGGGTGGACTTGCCGCACCCCGAGGGGCCGATCAGTGCAGTCACCTTCCGGTCGGATACCCTCATGGTGACGTCTTTTAAGGCCCGCGTCTCTCCGTAATAGAGAGTGAGGTCCTGCGTGCAGATGATGGATTGGGTAGTCATGGTCTTGCCATTGCCTAGGTCTTCTGGGATTTCATGCGAATCAGGATGGCCACCGAGTAGATCAGGACCACCAGGACCAGCAGCACCAGAGCAGTCGCATACTTGTTCGTATCCGCACCCGGCACGTTCGTCGCCAGGATGTAGAGATGGTATGGGAGCGCCATCACGGGGTCAAAGAGCGACGCGGGGAGGAACCGCTGGGAGAATACGGCCGCCGTGAAGAGGATGGGGGCGGTCTCGCCCGCGGCCCTCCCGATCGAGAGGATTGCGCCGGTGATGATCCCCGGGACTGCGGGAGGGATCACCACGCGGGATATGGTCTGCCACCTGGTTGCGCCGAGCGCGAGGCTCCCTTCCCTGAGCGCAAGGGACACATTCTTCAAGGCCTCCTCCGTGGTCCGGATGATGGTCGGGAGCACCATCAGCGCAAGCGTCACCTGGCCGGCGATCAGGGAGACCCCAAAGCCAAGTGAGAGGACGAGGAACGCGAACCCGAAAAGCCCGAAGACTATGGAAGGTGTGCCGTTGAGGAGGTCGGCCCCGGTCCGGATCGCCCGCGTGAGCTTCCCCTCCCTGGTGTACTCGGTAAGATAGATGGCCGCGCCGATCCCCAGGGGGAGGGCGATCGCGATTGCGCCGGCCACGAGGTAAAGGGTCCCCACGAGTGCCGGGAATATGCCGCCGGCCCGCCCCAGGTTCCTGGGAGGCTCGGTGAGAAACTCCCAGGTCAGGCCCGGGAGCCCCTTGATGACGATGTCAGAGAGTATGATGGCCAGGATCGCGATCACCGCCAGGGTTGCGGCCATAAGGAGGGTGAACGCGACCTTCTGCGCGATCCGGGGGGTGATCTTCTCCTTCTGCCGCCAGAAGCAATACGCGGCGAGCGCAACGCCAAAGTAGCCGGGAACTCCCGCAACGGGAAGCCCCAGGAGAGATACGATCGCAATCAGGATGTAGGGCCTGAAGGGTTCGAGCCGTGAAGAGATTTGCCTTCGATCCTTTTGCAGGGTTTCCGTCAACCTGCAGGACGAGGCCTTCGGTGCGTTCTGCTGCCGTATCCGTGCAAGGATGAAGGTCGCGGCGAGGTTTACAAGGAGTGTGATCACGAGCAGCACGACAGCGACCCCGAAGAGCGCATGGTAGTGCGCGCTTCCGATGGCAACCTCTCCCATCTCTATCCCGAGCGTCCCGGTCAGGGTCCGGACAGGCGAGAGGACGTTCCAGAGGGGGTCGGGGATGATGGCGGCGTTCCCTGTCACCATCAGGACTGCCATGGTCTCTCCTATCGCCCTCCCCATGCCGAGGATCACGGCGGCGGTGATCCCAGAGACCGCGGAGGGGACGACGACCCTGGATATGGTCTGCCACCTGGTTGCGCCGAGCGCGAGGCTGCCCTCCCGGAACTCACGGGGAACCGAGGTGATGGCATCCTCGGAGACGCTGATGATGGTGGGAAGTGACATGATCCCGAGCAGGATGGATCCCGCGAGCCAGGACTCGCCCGTGGGGACGCCGAAGGTGACCCGTATCCAGTCGGTGAGCACGATCAGGCCGAAGAACCCGTACACCACGGAAGGGATCCCTGCGAGGAGCTCGATGGCGGGCTTGGCGATGGCCTTCACGCGGGCGGGCGCGAGTTCCGAGATGTAGATCGCACTCCCGATACCGAGGGGGACGGCCATTGCCATGGCCCCTGTCATGACGAGCAGGGTTCCTGCAATCAGTGGGAGGAGCCCGTACAGCGGGGGAGTGCCAGTGGGGTTCCATACCGGGCCGGTGAGCATCTCCAAAAGCCCGGCCTGGACGAAGATCGGGAACCCGTCATAGAGGAGGAACGCGAGGATGAAGAGGATGACAGCGACAGAGAAGATGGCGCAGGCGAACCAGAGGAGCCCGATGATGCGTTCCTTCGCCCGCGCCACCTTCCCGTGGCGGAATATGCCCGTGGACTGGTCGGGAATGGTCATGGCGCATCCTCAAAAAGAGAGGGGAGGGTCCGTGGCCCTACGCCAGGGGAACGAATCCCTCTTCAACAAGGATCGCCTGCCCGGAAGGCCCGGCAAGGAACGCGAGGTACTCCTTCGCAAGTCCTGACGCCTCCCCTTTCGTGACCATGAGGAGCGGCCTTGCGATGGGGTACTTCCCTGAAAGGACATGTTCGACTGTAGGCTCGACAGGGGTGCCGGAGACCATGATCGGGACCGCCCTCGTGGTCGCGTCCACGTAGCCGAGCCCGACATATCCGATCGCGCCGGGCGTCTGCATGACCGTCTGCTTCACGGCACCGTTCGAGTTCTTCTCAAGCTGTGTCCGCACGAAGTCCTCCTTCTGCATCACCTTCTCGTGGAAGAATTCCCGGGTCCCGGACGCGCTGTCCCGTCCCACCACCACGATCGCAAGGTCGGGCCCCCCGAGTTCCTTCCAGTTGGTAAAGGAACCCCGGTACACGCCTTTCACCTGGTCGAGGGAGAGCGGCCCTACAGGGTTGCCGGGGTGCACAATGACCGCAATACCGTCGTTTCCGATCACTGTGGCCACGAGGTCGGGATACCTTGTCTTCTCCTCTGATTTCAGGTCGCGGGAAGACATCCCGATGCCGGCCGTGCCCTCGCCTACCGACTGGATGCCCACGCTGGAGCCGCCCCCGCTGACACGGATGTCGACATCCCCGCGGGTATTCATGTAGGCATCGGCTGCGGCCTGGGCGACGGGCAGCACGGTAGTGGACCCGGTGATGGTGAGAGACTCGATCCTCTGTCCGTGGGCTTGCGGGACCCCTCCCTGCGGCTGCGTGCAGCCGCCTGCAACGAGCGCAGCCGCAAGGATCACCGCGAGAACGGTAGCAGACAACATCCTTGTGCGTGAATCAGGCATAGTGTTCGAAGGAAAAATTCGCGCGATTTGGGTTTACCCTTTTTCGATGGAGACTATATGTATATATATATTATATTGTGAGGCATAGAGAAGTATAGAAGAGAGACAGGGGCAGAGCCATGGAGATTCGAAAGGTACAGGTCACCGGGGGATCGTCGTTTGTGATCACCCTCCCCAAGGAATGGGCGGAGAAGCAGAACGTGAAGAAGAACGATCCCCTCGGCCTCGTGACCCAGCCGGACGGGACCCTCCTCGTGACACGGGACCTCTCCGAGACCCCTGCCCAGCGCTCAAAGACGTTCGACGTGACCGCCATCAACGACCCTACGTTCCTCTTCCGGCTCCTGATCGGCTGTTACATCGCAGGCTACACCTCGATTGCGATCACGTCGAAGCACCGCCTCCCGGCCTCGATCCGGATAATCGTGCGGGAGTTCACCCAGATGACGATTGGGCCCGAGGTGGTGGAAGAGACAGACTCGTCGGTGCTCCTCAAGGACCTCCTGAACCCCGCGGAGATGCCGTTTGAGAACACCATCAAGCGGATGTACGTGATCGTCAAGAACATGTACATGGACGCCCTGACGGTGCTCGAGTCGGGAAACGGGGCCCTCGCACACGACGTGATCGCACGGGACAACGATGTGGACCGTCTTCACTGGCTGGTGGCACGGCAGACGAACATCATTCTCAAGAACACTAGCCTCGCCAGGAAGATGGGGGTATCCCCCTCCAGTGTCGTGAACACCTACATCATCAGCAGGATCATCGAGCGGATCGGGGACCATGCGGTCAGGTATGTCGAGCAGGCCCAGAAGATCCCGCCCGGAAGCCTTGGCCCGGAACTGACGGATGTGGTACGGGGGGCCGCGGCACATTCCCTCTCTATCTTCGACCGGAGCATCGTCTCGTTCTTCAAGGCCGATATCAGGGAGTCGCATGCAAACATCGAGCAGGTGGAGGTCCTGGAGCGGCTCTGCCAGGAGATCACCTCCCGCTCGACGGACCACTCCCTCGAGATCGCAGTGCCCCTCCGGTACATCGCCGAGAGCATCCGGCGCGCCGGCGAATATGCCGGGGATATCTCCGAGAATGTCATCAACGTGCTGGTGGAAGACAGGATCTAAAAATGGCCCGGCCTCCCGGTCACGGGCCAACCTATATTATCCCCTGCCTGCAACCTCACACCCGGGAGAAAGACGATGGAAGGGGGAGACCTGATCGAAGTGACCGATCGCACGTGGGAGAATACGGTAGAAAAAAGCCAGGTGCCGGTGCTGGTGATGTTCTACAGCCCTACCTGCCCCCACTGCAGGACGATGGAGCCACATGTGCGGGAGTTTGCACGCGAGTACGGGGAGACCGTCCTCTTTGCACGGGTCGATATCACGGCGAGCCAGTGGACGGCAGAGCGGTACGGCGTACGGAGCACTCCGACGTTCAAGTTCTTCTGCAGCGGAAGACCGGTCTCTGACATGGTGGGAGCGGTCTATCCCGCACTCCTGAAGAAGATGATAGATGAACGGTTGAAAGACGGCCAGGAGTGCCTGGCGCACTCGACCGAGATCAATTACGATGTTTCAGGGTACGCGTGAAGCGGGGTGGGTGCCGCCACCCTGAAAACCCGCGCGGCAGCCGGGGAGAAAGGCTGACGGGACGCAGCCTCCTCCCCTGCCCTTGCAGCCATCTCAATAGGTTTAAATAAGGCCATTTGCAAATTGTTGTTATTAAAATGACAACAAATTGTCGAATCCTCCCCCTCATCATCCTCGTCATCTGCGCAGGGCTTCTCCTGGTCCCTGCTCCTGTCATGGCGGGCGTGGAATATCTCGGGGGGGAGCCGGTCCTCACCGCGTCCATCCAAGGACAAAACGAGTTCCTGCCCGGGAGCGACGTACTCCTGGAGATCGTGATAGAGAACCGGGGGATCCCGGATTTCAAGCTGATCCCGCAGGAGCGGACCGCACCCGATGACCAGCCCTCCACTGCCAGGCTCGTCAGGGTAGAACTAGGAGCAGGGGAAGCACCACTCCTGGTGAGGACCGATCCCCAGATGGCAGGGGATATCCCCGCGAACTCGCGCGTGGAGGTACCCTCCCAGGTCAAGGTTTTCCAGAATGCCACTGGCGGGACCTACAGCCTCCCGCTCACGCTCCAGTACTCCTCCCTCTCTTTTGCTGAACAGCGCGGGACAGGGACAATGGCCTACGCCTACAAGGACACCAGTGCGGTCGTCCCGCTCCAGGTCAGGGTCACCCCCCGCGTCAGTATATTTGTCGTCGAAGTGCAGGCAGGGGAACTGACTGCAGGAAACGAGGGGGACCTTGCGGTCACCATACGGAACGAGGGATCCCTTCCAGGAAACGAGTGCACTGCCAGGATCCAAAGGCACGAGGAGAGCCCGGTGGTCCCGGTATCCGGGAGTGCGTACATCGGCATGTTTGCTCCGGGATCGGAAGTCCAGGGCAGGTTCAAGGTTCGGATCGATGAGCGGGCCCAGGCGGCGTCCTACCCGCTCGATGTCGTGGTCGAGTATCTGGACCCCCATGGCGATTCGATCATCTCCGACCCAGTCGTCATCGGTGTGCCGGTGCAGGGGGCAATCGAATTCGAGGTCACCACTGAAGAGTTCGCAATCCCGCGGGGTGGGACGAGGGAGATCGGGATCACCTTCAGGAACAACGGCCCCGTGACGGTCAGGAGCGCCCAGGCACGCATCGTGGCCGTCGACCCCTTCACTTCAGCGAGGGACACCGCGTCGCTCGGAGACCTTGCACCGGGTGAGGAGGCACTGGCACACTTCACTCTCTCGGTCGACAAGACTGCGACGGTGAAGGAGTACGGCCTTGAATCCGAAGTGAGATACCGGGACGCCCTGGACAACCGCCTCATATCCGACCCGGTGAAGGTAAGGGTAAGCGTGGTGGAGAGGACGGGAACTGACATTATCCTCTCAAACCCCGTCTATCTGAGTGTCATTGGGGTGATCCTGATCGGGGTGGGATACTACTTCCATACCCGGCGGAAGAAGGGCCGGGACGCGAAATCCTGAAGCGTAGTGGAAACGAAAAGAAATCCCCCGAGTAACCACGTCGAATGATGCCGGGGAAACGACAGAGCGGGAACGGCCCCGCCTGCCTGCGGATACTGCGCAGGGGAAAACGGATCAGGACATTCTCACTGGTTGTACCATGGATCACATCGATCCACGGGGATATCTTCTCTGCCCGGGCCAGGCAAGCATGAATGACTTCATCTGGAGCGGTGCAGGGCAACGACAGGTGAAAAAAGAAAGAAATGGGGATCGGGATCTTACCAGCTCTCGGAGAACGCCGTGTTGACGTAGATGTCCTCGAGCCGGGTCTTGTGGCCCCGCTCCATGCTGGCGAGCTCCATGAACATATTCTTCTGCGCGGCGTCTTCGCTGTTGTTTGCAAGCGCCGTGTACATCTGCATCGCCTCGAGCTCCTTCTTGATGGCGACGACGAGACCGTCGACCGGCTTCATGTCGGGGGTCAGCGCCGGGGTCTTGATGTTGTCCCCGACCTTGTAGTCCCTGGTTGCCGAGAACTTGAGGGACTTTACGTCCTTTGAGAGGAGCCCCTGCAGGAACTCGCGGTGCTTGGTCTCTTCACCTGCAAGCTCGAGGAAGAGCTTCTTGAGGTTTGCGTCTTTTACCTTGTCTGCAACCGTCTTGTAGAAGGTATAGGCTTCCACTTCGCGGTCGATAGCATTCGCGATGATCTTTTTATACTCTTCTGGAGTCATTCGAATCAAATCCTCCACCACTAGGATACTCCATGGCCCTATTTAAGAGCGCGTTTCTTGCCCACCTTTTCGTGTATTGATAAAAATGCAGGTCTAATTTCCAAAAACCAATAATTAATTACTATAAATTTACATTGACGCATCGCCCAGAAATGAGACCGGGGATGAGTATGAACGTTTCCAATTACCGTTGAAAAAAGAAAAAAGTAGGTTTACTTGAAGATATTGAAGATCTGGT
>CAZRCH010000047.1:0-14664 GCA_964598545.1 uncultured Methanolinea sp.
CGATGAAGACCGGCACCTCCTCCTCCCGCGCCGTCCGGATCACAAGGTCATCCATATTATTGTCTGTTAAAGCGGCTATGGACTTATAGTCCATTGTTGACCATCCCCCACAAAAAAACGCCTAAGTAAGGGGCTGGTTAAAACCCTTCATGGCCACCCGGACCCACAATTCCACGGTCATGATCGTTGTCGGCATCCTGCCCGGGCGCAGCATGCCCACATGTGTGCAGGAAGAACGCTTCACACCTCCGCCCCGTACACTCCCGACCCCACGAACCATTCGTTGTCCACAGGCGCCACGTAACAGAGCTTGAGAGCCTCGGACCCGGTATCAGGGTTCAGGTACACCACGTAGACGAACCCCCCGCCGTCGCGAGCCACCTCGATCTCCCAGTCGATGATCGCAACTCCGTAACGGTCCAGGAAACCAAGGCGGCTGGTCCCGATCAACTCAGGCTGGTGCGGGAGGGCGAGGGTCGTCCCGTTCATCGCATACGAGAAAATGTAGCTTCCGCCGGGTGCCCACTGCCCGGAGAGGTCGTTGAACGCGGCGAGGGCCACGTCCATTCCCTCCTTTTGGGCGAAGTCGCGGGCCGCATGCACCCGCTGCATCAGGGCGTCCTTCTCCTGCCAGCTGAAGGTGGCGTTCACATGGGAGAGGTAGATACCGGACCCAAGGAACCACTCGTCGTTCACCGGAATCACCGAGGAGACCTTCAGTTCCTCGGCGAACCCCGCTGCGGGGTTGGGGTACACGTAGTACACGTGCCCGCCCCCGCGGGAGGCAGCCCCCGCCAGGGCCCGGATGAAGGCAACGCCGTGTGCGTCACGGACATCAAGGCGGTTCTGCCCGATGAGGCCCTGCTGGAACGGCAGCGCACGCACCGTCCCGTTCATGTCGTAGGCGAAGATATACTGGTCCCCGTCCACAAACCGGCCGGCTGGGTCATTGAACTCCCGGAGGGCTGCCTCTTTTCCCGCCCTCGCGGCAAACGCGGCAGCAGACTGCACGTACGCATCAAGGTCGTTTAGTCCTGCCAGGGAGGCGTTCCTCACGGAGGATGCATCCGCAGTGCCGGGCTGGATCTGCCCTTCCGTCAGCACCACCCGCCACGCAGCCCCGTCAATTCCGGCGGTCTCCCAGGCGGCCTCTTTTTCGATCTCCTTGTCCCACTCGCGATCCCAGAACCGGTAGGAGCCTGTTCCCGCGGGTTCGGATACCACCCTCCGGAAGAACTCCTGGAGTCCTGGTTCCTGGTACACAGGATCTGAAAAGAGATTCTTTCCTATCTCCTCCTGCGTCGTGTCGTAGATGACCGTTCCGTCCGTCTGTGTCACCCAGATGTCAAAAGGCGTCCCCTCCACCACGGGCGCAATGGCTCTCCCGATGAGGGTCTCGGGGCGATACGTGACATCGGTATAGCCAAGGTAGGAGCCGTTTGCCGAGAATACCGGGGCACTCTGGGAGATCCCGGCAAACCCTTCCTCCATCATGAAGACCTCGCTGACCAGGGGCACCTTCATGGCCAGGGCTTCCTGGACCGGTCCCTGGTAATTCACGTCCCTCCCGACGATCTCGCGGTAATGCTCCGGGACCGCGGCGACGAGGATTCCCTCCGGGGAGATGGTGACCGACGAGAGTGCCCACGGAAGCGCGTCGAGTTTCTCGAGGAGCACCCCCTCTGCCTCCGGGCCTGATAGCCCTGTCCGGGACAGCCGGCCGGCACTCGCGAGGTTGAGAGCACGAACACCGGCGAGCTCTGCATCGATGGCTTTTGCGGCCCAATTGAGCGTCGCGCTGGCCGCGGATGCCTCCGCTTCTTCCTTTCCCGGGGTGATGCACCCGCTTGCGAGAAGCAATGCTCCCAGGAAGAGAAGGAGCAACAGTATGCGTACCTTCATGCATTGACTCTTGATCAACCGGCCCGCATAAGCATTGTGAAACGAGCATCGGGATGCATGGGGGTCATTTCATAGACGCGAGCGTGTCAGAAAGCCCTTCCCTCAAACTGAATGCCGGAAAAAACCCAAGCCCTGTCTGTGCCAGGGAGATGTCGGCAACAGACCGCCTCACCTCGCCGGGCCTCCCGGGACAATGGACCGGGTCCAGCGTGCAGTCGAGGAGGTCCATGAGCATCGAGGCCAGTTCGCTGACGCTGGTCTCCCTGCCGGATGCGATGTTGAACACCCCGCACACGTCCGCCTCCATTGCCTGGATGAGTGCAGTCACTACATCCTTCACGTAGACGAAGTCCCGTGTCTGGCCCCCGTCACCGTAGATCAGCGGCGCCTCTCCTGCCCGGATCCTCGCGATGAACCTGGGGATGACCGCTGCATAATCGGAACGCGGGTCCTGCCGCGGGCCGTACACGTTGAAGAAGCGGAGAGATACGGCCTGCAGGCCGTAAAGGAGAGAGAACACCCTGCAGTACCGCTCACCCGCGTACTTGGCGACCGCGTACGGGGAGAGAGGGTCGACCGGCATGTTCTCCCTCTTGGGGAGATCCGGGAGGTTTCCGTACACGGCGGCAGAGGAGGCGTGGACCACCCGCTTCACGCCAATATCCCTTGCGGCAAGGAGCACGTTCAGGGTGCCGGTAAGGGTGACCTCGTGGCTGGCGAGGGGGTGCGCGATGGACCGCGGGACCGAAACCATCGCCGCCAGGTGATAGATCCCGTCTACGCCGTGGAAATATTCGAGGAGCGAGGGGAAGTCCTGGACCGTGTCCTGGATGAAACTGACCCTGGGATTCGGCAGGAGAGGGGCGATGTGCTCCATCCTTCCCGAGGAGAGGTCGTCGATGATCGTCACGTGGTGGCCGGCATGCGCCAGTGCCTCGCAGAGATGCGACCCGATGAACCCGGCGCCGCCGGTGACGACGTAGTGCATGGCATAACTCTCTGATCACGACCTAAAAATACCCACGTATTCTGCGTGCAGAAGTACTAAAAAAGAGAATTATTTTTTATTCCTGCTATCCCTCGGATTGAAAGGAACTGGCAGGGTTCAGAGCATCGCGAGTCTACTCCATGTAATACTCCAGACACACAACATTCTCCAAAATTTTATCATGTTTTTGGAAAGAGTTTTTATCATGGCCCGATTGGGGTTTTTCCTTTGCTTTTTATTGATTGTGCTGGTGCTCTTTTCGGGGTGCGTGAATACCAAATCAGAAGTGATTGAGATCGAAGAGCCTGTGAAACCTGCAGAAACACCCACACGGATTGTAGTCCCTTCTTCCCCTCCAAAAACTCTCCCACAGGCCACAAAAGTCCAGATATCTCCATCCCCCACTCACACTGAAGCGGAAAAACCAGGTTCCACGAAATTTCGTTGGGGAGACCTCATCGAGGCTCCCAATGGGACCAGGTATATCCTTCTCGAAGGAAACCCCGGTATCAGTGGAGTCTATACGGCATACAGGATTGTCAAGTGTCCGTGTGTCCAACTGGTATTCCTTGACGTAAAAGGCACGGATGCACAATGCAGAAAGGTCGGTTCCCAAAACCCGAATACTATCTGTGGCGGATTCTCGCTAAAGGTCCAAAAAGAGCCCTGGGATGTCTGCAACACTGTTGAGCCCTCGCTCATTGATGGATATGGAAACAGTAAAAAGAGCATCTCTGTGAAAGGTGATGGCCGGTTTTCCATCACGGGATCTCATTTTGGCGATGGAGAATTCACTGTGAAGATCCTTGATAAAAACAAGAACGTGGTCGAAGATCTTTTTGCGGCTGGCGGGACATACGAGAACACTGAAATCATTTACCTGGAAGAGGGTCGTTACACCCTGGATGTAAAAGCCTCGGGGTCCTGGAAGATCGATATTTTTCCGATGTAAAGAATGTTGCTCGTTTATTGCGAAAGACACAGGATCATAATACCCTTTCCTGGGGGGCGAGGTCCCCCGAGGAAATTCCATAGGTCGCGATGAACAAGTCCTCCTCCGGCGTGCAGACACAGCGGAATATCCATCGAATACTCTCAGTATGTTCAATGGGCAATATGCACTCCTCCCGGATCCATTGCATGAAAGAATCCCTTTCCTTCGGAGTATATGGAAAAAGATCTTGCACCCGTGTCCCCAGGATTTTGTGTCTATTGCCGAAGGCTTTGAGGAATTTCCCATTTGCATAGACACATTTGAGATGGTCGTCAAATGCGGCGATAGCAAGGGGAGATGCTTCATTCATACGATCAAAGAGCGCGATTTTCTTTTTTAATGCCTCTTCGTCAGATACCAGGTGTATTGCCGAGAGGATTCGGTCCTCGAGGTCGCGGAATGTTTCCCTGGGTGCACCGCCTTTCTTGATGTAAAAGTTCGCGCCCAGGTTCATTGCGTCCATTGCCACATCCTCGTCCCCCTTGCCGGTAAACAGGAAAAAAGGGAGATTTCTTGAGAATATACGCACTTGCTTCAGGAACGTGATGCCATCCATTTCCGGCATGCGATAATCGGATATCACAGCGTCCACAAGGTGTTCCTTGAGGAGATCCAGGGCCTTCTTTGCAGACTTTTCCTTTATCACCCTGATTTTTTTGGATCTCTCCAGGTACATGACATACAAATCGAGTATTTCCGGATCGTCATCCACGCATAATACTGAGTACACGTATGGGGCCCCCGCTCAGGTCAATGATGATTGTTGGAATCATAAAATTTTTTTCTTCATGTCCCTGGGAATGAATGACAGATTCGCAGTATACTGATGGGATGCCCTTTTGGTTCGGATGTAATTCCAGGAAAAAAATTGTGAGATGGCCATTTAGTGTGTGTATCAAATTTTTTTTCTGACAATAACAATCAGTGCGACCATCCCAAGAACCAGTCCAAGAGGAATCAAGGGAGCAGGGAACTCCGGGACTGCGACAGGGGGTTGTCCTCCTGCGACTAAGGGAAGCGGGTCGTTCACATACAGCTCGGTATATGCGGTATCTGCGATCCCGTCACCATCACTATCGACAGCAGTATCCGAGAAGCCCGTACCGTCGGGTTTGCCCCAATAATTGCCTCCGATATACGAACCGCCGATAATATTCGTGCCGGCCTGGAGTGGCAATGCCCAGGTATTGGAACCTGATGTATAGTGATGGACGTTCAGGATATTGTTGAAATAATTATTCGCGATTGTGTTGCTGTTACAATGAGAGAGAGAGAGCCCGTTTTCAGTGTTACCTGTGACAGTGTTCCCGGTAATGGTTGAATCTGATATGCATCCAACCCGGATCCCTTCCTGGTTGGATTTGACTGTGTTGTCTGTGATCATCGCGCCGGAAAAGTAGTTCGCATATATTCCAATATCTGCGTTTTCTATCGTGTTCCCTGTAAATTCCGCTTTACCCGGTGCCGATTGCAACCCGTTTATTAAAAGACCATACTGGCCGCCTGTGAAGTGGCTGTCGCGCACTATCGGTCGAACGGCACCCACTGGCAATTCAATAGCAGCAAAAGGTGTGCCCGTGAAAGTGCAGCCATCGATAACCATATCGGTGACCGCATATGCATAGATGCCCCTGGTTCCGTAACCTGCAATGGTAAACTCAATATCCTTAATGAGAATATCGCTCGCGCCACTTGCAGTCATTGGTACAGTGATTCCCAGCATCCAATCAGAAAGGACAAGATTGCGTATCTCGATGTTCGAATATGTCGGATGGCTGGTCCCTCCAATCACAATACCTGACCCCGATGATCCTAAGCCATCGATCGTGTGTCCATTACCCTCGATGATGACATCCGATGAATAAATCTGGATACCTGAAGCCGCATCCAGGATATCTGCCTGAAGAACATAGGTCCCCGGCCCTGTAATCGTGGTCGGCCCCCAGATATCGCCGGCAGTCGTTGTCACTGGAATGACCAGCAGTAAAAGAAACAATGCAAAAATGCCTTTAAATCCCATTCGTCGATCCATAAGGGGTTATAGTTCATCATTTATAATAAAGTGATACGATTGAATCATAATTAAGTAAATTATATATGTGGAAAAATTGTCATTTCACAGTATAAAACCTTGGATAAAATTGAAAACGTTAAATTCCGGAATTTATGGAGCAAGTGTTGAGTGCTATGTACCAAAGCAGTATTATAAAGGTAGTCCTGGGTCTGATTGTCGCAATCGTCCTTGTGCAGGGTGTTTCGGCAGGAGAGTATTATAAATTGATTGATTCCTGGGGAGGATTTGGGACTGGCAACGGGCAGTTCCAAGCCCCAATCAGTGTCACCACCGATACGGCCGGAAATGTGTACGTTTCGGATAACGTAGATTTCATGGATATGCTGGAACCTGAAGCGGTGTCCAGGATCCAGAAATTTGATCAGGAGGGGAACTACCTCACAGAATGGTCGCCATCTGTTTCTGGTGATTATCTTTTATTTGGTGTGTCCGGACTCACAACCGGTGGACCTTCTGAGTATTTATATGCCAACGTCGTTGCAATCGTCCCTCCGGAAGGAGATGATTCAATAGTCACAGTTGACTGTTATGTGGGGATATACGACGACGATGGGAATCTGGTAGACCAGTGGGGCCCGTATGCGTCAGGTACTCTTAATTTTATCGAAGATACTCTAGAACTTGAAATTCCCATTGATATTGCCGTCGACGCTGAGGGAAATGCCTACGTGACTGCTCTGGAGCTCACTTTATCGGATGCGCCCGATAGGGTCTCCCGGGTCAGGAAATTCACATCCCCCGCTGGTGAAATGAGCATACTCCGGGAATCCCGGATTGAACCAGATGGCGAATTGGATCTCTATCTTGGAACAGATATCGATTCGTCGGGAACGGGGCTCATGGTCACTAAATTCCACGGCAATATAAATACCGGGGAAGGAGTCGTTTCCCACGTTCAGACATTGAGTACGGAAACAGGAAACACAATCGGGCAATGGGACATCCACGACATTGGTGATGAACAGCCTGATATGATAACAGGCATTGCAGTCGGTCCGGACGGTTCTGTCTTCGTGATCGACCAGCCTTATCCAGGTATGTCCGGTGAACCGGTTTTCCTCCAGAAATACGATTCTGAAGGGAATTTCGTATGTCTGGGAGAAGGCTTTGGAACCGGGGAAGGTGGGGGCGAAAATGAATTCCTGATGGCAGGTTTCCTGGGCATCGAAGCCGGTCCAACGGGTGATGTCTATGTTGTCGATCCTACTACATACCAGGTCCTGAAGTTCCGCGAGGATTTCGCCGGTGGCCCTAACACTGGTGTGGGAGTAATTGGTCCTCCGGGCATTGAACCCGGATACTCCATTACCTATACAATCCGTTATCACAATCTTGGAACAGAGACCGCATATGTGGTGATCGAGGACTTCCTCGATTATCATGTGTCGCTCATCTCGGCCTCTGAACCCTACATCTACGATTCACTGACCAATTCGGTTAAATGGGAAATCGGCACGCTGAATCCCGGGGAACACGGCACGATAACGCTTGTCGTGGAGGTCCCCTCTTTTGTCCCTGAAGGTACCACGATCACGAACAGGGTCGAGATGAGATCTACCATAATTGACTCCGATCCCAGCGATAATGAAGGAACGACCGGCACTGTTGTGCTGCCCTCTGTTTTACCTCCTGGTGTGAGAGTAACGCCATCTGCAGGATACCGGCCTGTATCGGTTCACTGGCAGAACCCTCTTACTTTTTCCTACTACCCATCCCCTGATTCGTGCATCCAGTCGGTCCGGGTCACAGTCCAGGTAGGCAGTGAATCCCGATCCGCCGATTTAACCCTGACCCCGGACGGTGTATGGCGTGTTACCATGGCTCCACTTTACCCGCTGCATGGGGACGCGATAGTAACCTTCCATATTGTGAATTCTTGCAAGCCAGATGAGGAGATAGTCTTCGATATGTACATCGATCCGGCAGGGTACGTCTATGATATCGATACCGGCACCCGCATCCAGGGCGCCTCTGTCTGGCTCCAGCGGCCTGATGGCAGCGGGGGATGGGAGAACGTTCCGGCCGGCAGTTTAGTCATGCAGCCGGACATAAATCCCCTGATTACGAATGAATTCGGCCAGTACCAGTGGGACGTTCTCGAAGGCTTCTACCGGGTGCACGTTGAGGCCCCGGGATATTCTGCTGCCAACAGTATCGTGGTCTATGTCCCGCCACCGGTCACCGACCTGCATGTGGGTCTGAAGAAAGAAGAGATCCCGCCGATGCCGGTTCCGGAATTTCCCAGTATTTCCATACCTGTTCTTCTGTTAATTGGATTCATCGGGATCCTGCTGATTAACGGTAGAATCAATGAAAATTAATTTTTCCTGGATGAATTGAGATTGTTGTAACCAGAAATCCATTTTTTTTCCAATTTCGTTTTTCGCAAGAATACGCCGACTATCACTATACCCTAAACGGATTGCCGGCCGTCCGGCACCTGTTACCTAATGGACAGAATAGGAAAACATAATTTTTAAAACAATCAATAAAAAGGGGAAATGTGAATCAGATAGTATTATTTCTTACTATCTTGAAAGACTTCACAAGTTGAAAAATTGAGTGCTCCGAGGCATTTTACATGTGAATTATGAGAATTAAAAACAAATAGAGGCCTACAAGGATGATCGCGACCGAGATTACCTCATAGCATTCTCTTATATAATAATCCATAATCTGGGAATACATCCTCCGTTTGTCTATTATAATTTTTCTATTTAATGATAGATTGACTCAATTAATTGATATGGATATATAAAAAAAACTAACGTAAAAATTACGGATTCGGTCTTTTAAAAATGGCTTTTTTTAATTTGAATCGTTTCTAGAGTGCGTATGGCCCAGTATAAGGTGATTGTACTACGACTGCCCCATTGTGTGGTGGTTGTCTTGGGTGGTGCCTTGTAGAACGGGGTGAGAGTAGAATTGATTCTTTTTAAATGAATTGAAAATAAGATTTTTTTTACCATATGACTGACCAAGGCAGCTGATTCCCAAGTCGATACACTCTTCAGTGAATCCGACTCCATCGATCGAACGTTTCCTCGCGAAAAAAAAAGGGGATTATAATTCCTGAAGGACTATGGCAGCCGCAGGTTTCCCCTGCATCGAGACGGTGGGAACAATCTGCATCATCAGCTTGTGTTCCATGTTCTCCTTCTGGATGCAGATACTCTCCTTGTATTTCTTGCCTGAAAGAGCCCCCTGGATCTTCTTGATAATATAGGGTTCAGAGAGGAGCGGCACTTTCGAATCCTCGATGCTGCCAAAGGGTAATTCCTCTTTTGTCAATGAGAGAAAGTCAAGGAGCCTCTCGTTTATCTGGATGATCTTCATATCATGGTCGATTACCGTGACAAGGTCGGATATCAGGTCCATGAGCACATCCATCGGGACACGCCTCGAGAGCGTGTAGAGCTTGGTCGTTCCGATAGGTCTCTCATCTATCTGCCCCAGCACGTGCATCATCGCCAGGTACTTTGCGATGGTGTTTTTACACAATGGGAGCTTCTCCGCGAAATCCTTGGGAGTCAGGCCCCCGGGATTCTTTTCGAGCAGATCTCGGATGCTTTGGAATTCTTTTGGTTCTCTGTACATTTTTACCCTCCAATTTTAATTTTCACGCCTTAAACAATTTCTGTTTTCTTAATGCTCCCCTCATTCAATGCATGGCATTCTTATATATAGATTTAAATTCATAACAGTTATTTACTGTTATTTAATATTATATATACTTTTTTATTGTGTAAATAGATCTGATCGCAAAATCGTGCAATGGACCTGAAGGATGGACGCATCATACGGATGATCCGATTCCGGGAGAACCCACTCAAGACTGGAGGCAATGTGCTTCTTCCTGCAGCCAGAAAATGCTTTTTCCTTGAGATGCGTTCCATGAACTCGCACCGAACTTTTTCATTATCGTCAAGTGCATCCACTCCATGAACAATCCAAGAATATTCCCTGGATCATCCATTGTTTTTTTTGTACAGGGTTTGGAGATACTTGGTTGATCTGAGTGTAAAAAAATTTGTCATTTTTCACTGTTCCTGCAAGGATCATCCTTCCGGTGTTATGCAGAATTGTATACTAATGGTATGATATCGCTGATTCATATGATTGAATGATTCTTGATTTTTGCCATAACGTATATGTAGTACATTAATGAAAAAGGAACAATTGAAAAAAATACTTAATATTTTATCAAAGAGGGTGAATGGTGCGCAAGAGTAAGATAGAGGAGAAGGAATATCGACTTTTGCCTGAAATGACCACATCACCGTGTTTCCTTGACCCCACTCATCTGGAGCTTGAAGAGGAGATTGTGCTTCTCCATGACCTCATGCAGAAGATGCAGGAAATACATAAGGATCTTCTCTGCGGCATTACCGAAACAGGAGTTATCTTTTTCACGAATATGGAATATCACGCGCGATTCTTTAATGGTGCTGATCCTGTGGGCCCTCATTCGTTCTTCTCCTTCGTATACCCTGAAGACAGGGAAGATGTCCGGGAATTCCTATCCGGCAACCCGCAGGATTTAGTAGATACGGAATTCTTTTGCAGGATGATCTCGGGCCATAATGAAATGATCACAGTAAAATGGAGGATCTGGTCTCATGAGACCCTGGCTGCGCACACCCCGATGAAATATTTCCTTATCGGAACCACCACATCGACACGTGACAAATACAACATTCTCACGGATTTTTATACGCTCTACCTGCAAAAAATGGAGGAGGAACGCCAGGAAAAAATAAAGAATATTCAGGAGAAGCTCCTTCACGAAATCGCAAAAAGAGAGGCCATCGAAAAAGAGATCGAGACCCTGATCAATGGAATGGAGAATGAGGTGGTAAAGCTCAAGGAGATAATCAACTATACCACCCAGAAGGTCCTGGTGTTTGATAGTGCAGGGGACCTTCAGTATATCAATACCCAGGGTGCAGATCACCTCGGTGCACCGATGAACTATCTTATCGGAAAAAATATTGCCGATCTTCCATTCCCAACGAATCTCATCAGGATTTTCACCGAATACTCAAATTCGAACCCTGATCCCCGGGATCCACCTCTATACGGCATGATGGAGATGGATACTTCCTCAACGCACGTATTTTTCTACTCAATGATGCCTCTCTATGATATCTCCGGTAACCGGGAATCGACGCTCGTGGTGTTGAGTGATGCATCCGATCCCAGGGAATCCCACACACCTTCTTCTTTCCTGGCAGAGGATCCGAAGGCCGTCATTGACCGTACATTGCATACCTTCAACAATATATTTACAATCCTCCTGGGGAACATCACCCTCGCACAATGCGCAAAGAACCTGGACACAAACACGTGCTGTTACCTGAAGAACATCGAAGCCGATATTGCAAAGGCGGGAAATCTCCTGTATCGATATTCCCTCCTTTCCTCTGCGGTTAAGAGTCTCGATCCTGAATTTACACGCATAGAGAGCGAATACCCCGGCCAAGATGCCCTGCCCGAGGATGGTCCCCCCGAAAGCGAGGTCAAATACATCCTCTTTATGGATGATGAAAGAGGTATCCGGGATATCGCCTCACGAGTACTTGGGAGTTCTGGCTATTTTGTCGTCACTGGTCATAATGGCGAAGCAATTCTCAAAGCCTACGTGGATCTCAAGATGGATAAACAGAATGTCTCCTGTGCCATCCTTGACCTGGATGTCCCTGACGGGATGGGGGCACTTGAGACCCTGCCGCACCTGAAATTTTTTGACCCTGGCCTGCCGGTGATCCTCACGACCGGGCATACCAAGCATCCGGTCGTCAAGAATTTTAAAAATTACGGGTTCTCAGGAGTGATCACCAAGCCGTTTTACCCAAGGAAACTGAAGGGAGTCGTCAGGGACGTGATCACGGACCAGCTGAAATAAAAAAAATTCTGCCTAATGCTCCGCGAGCGAGGAGGCGGAGGGAGATTTCCCGTCCAGGGGATCCGCCGTCGACCGGAATCTTGGAATTTCCATCACAAAACTGACTCCTTTTCCTGGCTCTCCGGATTCCTCGATTGTGATGCCGGTGATTGAGAGGATCTCTTTTACAAGATACATCCTTGGCGCAGCTTCAGGGTTGTAATCGCGTTCAAAAATCGCCTGCTTGTGTTCGCGTGGTATCCCGCACCCATCGTCCGTATACTGCACGCGGAGGCTCCTTCCTATCTCTTCCGCGCAGATGCAAATGTCCCTGACTCCTTTTCCGTACATGAGAGAATTTTCCACAAGAATGGTGAACACCATCTCGAAATGGGGATCGGCCCAGATCTTGTACCCGCCGAGGTTCACCTTCACGTTGATATCCTCAAGCGGGAGGTGGGAGATCGCGAAGAGAAACGCGTCGTAAAGCCGAAGCCAGACAGGGGAAGAGCCCCCGATGTTCTGGTACCGGTCCCCGAAATCGAGGTTCACCCTGATGTGTGCTGCCGATCTCTCGATCTTTTCCAGGAACCCTTTCACGCGCTCGTCCGCAGAATCCGACGCGAGGTCAAGATACCCCGAGAGGATGAACAGTTCATTCCTTATCTCCTTCAGCGTGACACGGTTCAGGAATTTCAGGGTCGACTGGGCATTCTTTAATCCTTCTTCTGCCTCCTTCTTCTCGGTGATGTCCTCGATGACCCCGTCGATGTATTTGAGTGAATTATCAGGATGACGTACTCCGATCTCCGATATCCGCGCCCAGAACGTCTCCTCGTTTCTTCTCTTCAGTTCGACCTCCTCGTTTTCGATCAAGCCATGCTGGAGTATTCGTGCCGCCATGTCAGCCCGGATCTCGGGTTTCAGATAAAGGCCATCCAGGTTGAACGAGGAGAGATCAACTTCCCTGGGGCACCCCAGAATCTTCTGCATATAGGGGTTTGCAAAGATCACCATACCTGCCGGGTCTTTCCGGTATAGCCCGACTGGCAGGTTCTGCAGGAAATTCTGGATCTGTTCCCTGCTCTCCTCGATTGCCTTGATAAAACGGGTTCTTTCCGTGATATCTCGAAAAAATGCACAGCAGTATTCGTGGCTGTTGAACCTCAGGTGGTTGAAATGGATATCGACCGGGATCTTCTCCCTGTCATTCCGGGATATGACCATTTCCATCATGGAATGTGCATTCTCCTTGCAGATCTTCCAGATGCGGTCCCACTCCACCAACGCGTTAGGGGCAGAGAGATCCTGCCACTGCATCGAGGAAAGAGTCTCCTGGGGATACCCGAGTGCGGTGGTGGTACTGTGATTCGCGTAGATGATCCGGCCCGACTCGTCGAACCATATCACCATGTCCGCAGAATTATCCATCGCAAACTGCGTCAGGTTCAGATTCCTCTCCGCCGCTTCCCTCTGGGCAATCTCGCGGTAGAGCTGCCTGTTGGTATCCTGCAGTTCCTGGGTGCGCATCTCGATGAGGTCTTCGAGGTGTTCGTAGGATGTCCGCAGCTTCTCCTGGGCGTGCTTGAAATCGGTGATGTCGATGCCGACCGAATGGTACTCGGTAACTGACCCCCGGTCGTCGAAGAGTGCACGGTCCTTCCACCTCTGCCAGCGGACCTGCCCGTTGGCCATGATCGCCCGGTGCTCGATGATCTCGACAGGGTTCTCTTTCGAGAGCGCCGCAAAGTGCTTCCGCACCTTCTCCCTGTCCTCTTCGGGGATGAACGGGTGATAGACAGAGCCGATGAGTGCCTCCTTCTCTCTTCCGGCATCCCTGCAGTAGGTATCGTTCACGTAGGTGATCGTGCCGTCCGGCAGGAACCGAATGATATACCCCACCTGGTCCTCGATGAGGGCCTGGTACCGCGCCTCCATCTGCTGCAGCAGCCTGCCACTCTCCCTTGTCGCGGTCAGGTCTTCGAAGAGGAGCGTCATCCCGGGCTTTGCATTCTCGAACACCACCGGCAGGCAGGAGATTTTGAAGGTGCGCTCTTTCCTGTCGACAGTGATCCCCATCTCGACTGACGATTCCTTCCCCCGGATGGCACCCTTGACAGCAGCCTGGAGCCTCTCATCCTTCAGGAGATCGGGCGGCAGCTGGTCGATCCTCCTGCCCACGTAGTCATCCTCGCGCGCCCTGAAATAGTGCAAAAAATCCTCGTGCACGCCGGTGATCACCTGGTTCTTGTCCACCAGCACGTGCATGAAGGGGCACACTTTGCGGATCGAGGATGCCGGCAGCCGGTGCGCGTTCACATACACCTTCGATGTGCCAACCCTCTTTGCATCCACCTGCCCCTGGATCTGGAGGATATCGAGGTACTTGGATACCGTGATCCGGTTCATCCCCAGCATCTCCGCGAAATCCTGAATACTCAGGCCTTCGGGATTCTCCTGAAGCAACTTTTTGATGACAACGAACTCGGACTGGTATTTTTCCATCTGTTCAATCGAACTGATAATTGAAGTAATTAATTATATAAATTTTGTTGCTTACCGTCTTTATTATTTATATACTTTTTGTCGTGTTATACAATAATGTTAGATAAATTAAAAAATATTTAAATAGGGGTGTGCTATGTTATGCATAGTTCTGTAACGGAACTGCTTGCGTTGTGCCAATTTAAATTCGATGAAGGTGTTCAAAAGGTGGAGTTCATGAAAGGTAATATAGTATCTGTATTTCGCAACAGGGGTTCTGTAATCATACTCCTGTGCCTGGCATGTGCGATGGTGCTGGCGATCCCTCCGGTGCAGGC
>CAZRCH010000048.1:0-14663 GCA_964598545.1 uncultured Methanolinea sp.
AGAGGGCCATCTATGCCCCGCTCGAGGTGATACGCCGGATACCCCGGGTTCTCCGGGAGAGCGGCTGGAAGATCACGGCAACGGTCGCGCTCGTGCCGGGGGGCTACCGCCTCATCCACGTCGAGAAGGGTGATACTGCCACCCATATCTACGGGGCTGCGGTAGATCTCGGGACAACCACTATTGTGGTCTACATCAGGAACCTTGCCGACGGGCACATCATGGGGATCGGCTCAAGCTATAATCACCAGATCAGCTGCGGCGAGGATATCCTCTCCCGGGTCACCTTCGCCCGCGCGGGAGGACTCCAAAAGCTCCAGTCCCTTGCCGTCGATAGCATCAATGCAGCCCTCACGGAAGCATCGAATTCCGCAGGGATCGACAGGGAGGATATTTACGAGGTGGTGGTGGCCGGAAACACCATCATGACCCATATCCTGATGGGAATCGATCCGGCCTACATGATCGAGGAGCCTTATGTCCCTGTCGTCAGGAGGTACCTTACGACCGCTGCGCAGAGGATCGGTCTTGCGGTGGGTGAGAATTCAGGCCTCTTCATCTTCCCGGCGGTCAGCGACTTCATCGGGGGCGATATCATTGCCGATATCCTTGCATCCGGCATGGCAGAGAGCGAGGAGATCTCACTCCTGATCGATATCGGGACCAACTTCGAGGTGGTCCTGGGGAACCGGGACTGGATGTTTACCTGTGCAGGAGCGGCAGGCCCGGCCCTCGAAGGGGGAGAGGTCCTCTTTGGCATGCGGGCGAACCCGGGGGCTATCGAGCGGATCACCATCGATCCGGTCACGCTCGTCCCATCATTCTCGACTATCCATACCCAGAAACCGAAAGGGATCTGCGGGTCAGGGCTCATCGATCTCCTCGCCCAGCTCCTCGAGGTCTGCGTTATTGACAGGACCGGCAGGATCAACATGACCATCGCACACGAACGGATCAGGATGGGACGCCATGTTCCCGAGTTCGTGGTTGCCTGGAAGGACGAGACCGCGATAGGGAGGGACATCGTGATCACCGAGAACGATATCAAGGCGCTTATTATGAGCAAGGCATCGGTCCTTGCGGCCTGCCAGACCCTCATGAACAAGGCAGGGATCGGGAGAGGAGAGATCTCACGGATCTTCTTTGCAGGTGCGTTTGGCAATTACCTCGACAAGAACCATGCGATCACCATCGGGCTTATACCGGAAGTCCCGGTCGGCAGGGTGATCGGGATCGGGAACGGTGCGATTGCCGGGGCAAACATCGCGCTCCTGAACCGGAAGAAGAAGAAGGTGCTTGACGAGATCGCGCAACAGATCGCCTACGTCGAGCTGAACGCTGAACCTGCGTTCATGGACGAGTATACCAGGAGCTGCTTCCTGCCCCACACCGATCTCTCCCTCTTCCCCGAAGTGGAGACGAAACTCGGGCAGTGCAGGATCCGGAGGGGGGGGAGTGCATGAGCTCCTGGATCACGCCCCCGGAATGCGGGGCGACCGGCATCGGCGGCCTTCCTCATACCGACCCCAGCCAGGCATGTGACGATGTCCTCGCTGCTTATCCCCTGTTCCCCTATGTGCCAACCCTTCCCAACCGGGGAATCATGGAGTCGATCGTGTTCTGCGATTCCGCACCATTGCCCGGGGGATTTGTCCATGACGGGAAGCTTGGCATCGATCCCTCGCGGGATACCGGGAGCGAGATGGAGAAGATCTACCTCGACTTCATGGAGAAGAACGTCGCACCCTATGCACGGACGGACCAGAATGCCTCGGCGTTCTTCGAGATGGCGAAGAGGGATCTTTCATCGGCAGCCATCCTCAAGTGCCAGGTGACAGGTCCGGTGACCTTCGGGATGCAGGTGGTGGACGCTGACCGGAAGCCGCTCTATTACGATGACCAGTATGCCGATGTGATCTCAAAGATGATCGCACTCATTGCCCGGTGGTGCGAGGAGGCGATGCGGCAGTTTTCCGGGGTGAAAGAGACCCTGGTGGTGTTGAATGAGCCCTACCTGGCATCGCTTGGCTCATCCGTTGTTCCCATCCGGCAGGAGAACGTCACGGCAGGGTGGCAGGATATTGCCGGGATGGTCGAGGGAGGGCTCGGGGTGCATTGCTGCGCCAACACGGACTGGAGTTACCTAATGGGCCTCAATCCCTCGTTCCTCTCGTTCGATGCCTTCACCTGCTCCCGCGAACTCCTCCTCTATATAGACGACCTCGTGGCATTCATGGAGAGGGGCGGGGTCGTCGCCTGGGGGCTGGTCCCTGCAAGGCCAGAAGATTTCTCAAAGGTGGCACCTGATACCCTCTTCCAGCAGTTCTCCGCGATCCGGCAGCAGGTCGCGGATTCGTGCTCAGACGACCTCTTCATGAAGCAGTCCGTGGTCACCCCGACCTGCGGCATCCAGACAGGGGAGCCTTCCCAGGCACGGGAGATCATGGGTGCCGCGGCGGCACTCTCGGACCGTGCACGGGCCGGGCGGCCGAAATGAGTCCCTTCTCGGTTGCGGTCACCGGGAAGGGGGGGACCGGGAAGACCACGCTTGCTGCCCTGCTGGTTCGGGCACTTATTGAGGCTGGCGGGGCCCCCGTGCTTGCGGTTGATGCGGACCCTAACGCCAACCTCCACGAGGCTCTCGGCGTGGAAGTCACCAAGACGCTCGGGTCGATGAGGGAGGAATCGTTCAAGGAGAGCATCCCTCCGGGGATGACGAGGACCGAGTTCATGGAGCTCCGGTTCAGGCAGGCGATCGTGGAGGAGCGTGGGTTCGACCTTGTCGCGATGGGGCTGCCGGAGGGCACCGGCTGTTACTGCTTTGCCAACGACGTGTTACAGCGCAGTATCGCGATGCTCCGGAAGGAGTACCGGTTCATCGTGATCGACAACGAGGCCGGGATGGAGCATATCAGCAGGGGAACGATCGGGATTCCCGACCTGCTCATCATCGTGAGCGACCCGGGGGCGAGGGGCATCCGGACCGCTGCGAGGATCCGGGACCTTGCGAAGTCGTTCGGGCTCTCCTCGGTTCCGCAGCTGCTCGTCGTGAACCGGTGGAAGGGGAAGAGTTCGGAGGCGGTCCCGGGAGCACCGGATATCGGAATGGTCATTCCCGAAGACCTGGCAGTCGAGGCCTCCGATCTTGCCGGGTCCCCGGTCGGGTCCATCCCGCCGGGCTCTCCTGCAAGGGAGGCAGTACGGCGACTTGCACAGGAGATTCTCCGCCTTGCGAAGGAAAAGGTGACTCCCGCGAAGTCCTGATCCGGTATTCTGCTCCCTTTCTTTTCATCCCCGGACAAGGCTCTCTACCAGGGCTCGTGTCTTCTCCGGGTCCTCCACTCCCGGAAGGTGGATAGTGCCGCCGTCATCGAGCACCAGGCGCACGCTCGCGATCCCCAGGTAGCGGCAGACCAGCCCGCATTTGATCTCGATATCCCTTATCCTGGAGTACGGCACCACCCTGCAATTCACCCGCCAGGCGCCCCTCTCGCAGACCACTTCCGTTGCAATGAACCGGAACCTGATGGACGCCCAGTACTTCGGGATGTACCATCTCACTGCGAGTATGACGAGAAGCAGCGGAAGTACCAGCGTGAGCGTCAGGTGGCCGGGAAGGGTGACTGCTGCCAGGATGAACCAGGGGAGGATGCCGATCCAGACGATCAGGATCAGGAGAAGGAGGTAGTATGCCCGGAGGCGGGGGGACGGGGTAAAGAGGAGTCCGCCGTCAGGCAGGCGCTCGAAGTTCCGCGAAACGGGGGAGGGGAGATCCACCATCTCATTCCCGCTCGATCAGGCAGATCCACCGGTCGTAGATGGGGTCGCGGGTATTCTCCCGGACCTCCACCTGGCACCTCCGGGCCTCTGCCCAGGACTTGATCAGATGCGCCTCGCGCTCGGTTCCGACCGTCACAAGGCAGTCTTTTGTGAGCGCCAGTAACTCGGCAGTTATCATCTCCCAGTCCTGTTCGTTGAACGCATTGATCTCGCCGAACATGAGGCCGAGGCCGGCTTCTGCGCCCTTGCAGTAGCGGCTTGCATATGCCGCATCGATGCACATGGTCTCGCCGGGAAGAAGCCTGCCCCTGGAGAGGCCGAGTGAGAGGAGGCTTGCATCGTTGTCGTAGGAGAGCGGGCGCATCCCGCGCTCCCGCAGCAGGAGCGAGCCGAGACCCGAGCCGCAGCCGCAGTCAAGGCAGGAGACACCTGCCCGCTCCCCCCAGCACTCGGAAACCAGGTCGCGGACCTGGCCGGTCCTTGCGGGGTTGAGGTCCTCGAGTGCAGGTGTGGTCGTTTCCATCAAAATGAGGCTGTAATACTCCCGGACGGCCTCATCCCATACGGCCCGGTCCTCCTGGAAGATGTCGCCGTTCAGTTCCTCGAAGTGCTCGATCAGCGCGAGCGTCGGCTCGCGGAGGTGAAGGGAGCCGGCAAGCCAGCCCTGACCGGTGTGGAAGGCCATTGCCAGCGGGTCGGAGTCCTCGTCCACAAGGAGCCGCCCCTGGTCAGCGGGAAGTTCCTCCATCCATGCGGTGAAGGTGTCGTCAGGCAGGTCGGCGAACGCGGGCTCGATGCACCGCACACCGGGCAGTTCCAGGACCTTCGAGACGAGGGTTTCGCGCGGGGGGGTATCGGCGGCCATGGCTCATCAGGCTCCGTATTTTGGGGACCGGTTGACCAGGTCCAGCAGGATAGGCATCAGCGAGCCACCGGTGATCCGGTGGAGGCCCCCCTCGGCGCAGGAGACCTCGTCGAAGTGAGTCACCCGGTCGACCCTGACGCCCTCCCCGCAAATGACGAGCGGCACCGGGTCGGCGCTGTGATCTTTGACACTGCACGGCGTGGAATGATCGGCGCAGATGGCAATGATGCAGTCCTCGAGGCCGATGAGCGGCACCAGTGCCGAATCGATTCTCTCAATGAACATCATCTTCGCCCGGGCTTTCCCGTCGTGCCCTGCCTCGTCGGCACCCTTGATGTTCATCAGGACGAAGTCCGCGGTGCTGAAGGCGTCGATTGCAGCCCGGACCTTCCCGGCCAGGTTGGTGTCTGCCGACCCGGTGATCTCCGGGACCTCCACCCTGGAAAGCCCGACTGCGGTCCCTATTCCTGCGATGAGGGCGGCTGCGGAGATCACGCACCCGTTGAGGCCGTACCGTGAGGAGAAGGGCTCAAAGTGCCCCATCCTCCCCGCGCCCCGGATGAGGACAGTGCTCGCAGGAGGGAGATCCTGCGCCACCCGCGTTGCGTTGAGGGGGTGGTCCTTCAATATCTCTTCCGCCTGGCGCACGAACTCCCGGAGTGCCCGTGCGGTCTTCCTGTCCGGGTCGGTGTCGTCCCGGGCCGAGAACGGGAGCGGAGGCACCCCGTCCTTCTTTGGGTCGTTTGATGTGACCGCGACCCCAAGGTCCTCTCCCCTGAATGCCAGGGCGGCGCGATGACCGGTGCCGGAGCGGAACAGGAACTCGACTCCAAGCGATGAGAGGTCCACCCCCTCCTGGATGGCCGCGGAGAGGGGCTCGGTGCCGTGGATCCTCCCTGCCCGGCGGTCGGTGACCCTGCCCCCCGCATCGAGCGTGGCATAGTTGCAGCGAAACCCGATCATCCCGGCCTCCATGCGAATTCCGCTCCCCTCTGCCTCGAGCGGACCCCTGCCGGTGTAGTACTTGTAGGGGTCGTAGCCGAGCAGGCTCAGGTGAGAGGTGTCCGAGCCGGGACGGATCCCGGGGCCGATGGTGTCCATGATACCGCATATGCCGTCACTTGCCATCCGGTCAAGCACCGGGGTGAGTGCCGCCTGGAGAGGAGTCCGGTTCCCAAGTTCCGGGCAGGGGCGGTCCGAGATGCCGTCCAGGATGAGGAGGAGGATCTTGTGCGCCGTCATTACCAGAAGAGTAGTCTGTTCCCTGTCTTATGCTTGACCGTTTCCCCGCGCTGCAGCGGGGCGAGACGAGAAGAAAAAGCGGTTGGCGTTTGGCGGAAGGGGACAGACCCCTTCAGATCGCCTTGGCCACGCCGACTTTTGACTTGATGACCTCGACCCGGCGTACCGGGAAGAGGGGCTTGACTGCCTTGAAGACTTCCCTCGAGATCTCACCGTTCACGATGCCGTTGATGATGGCATTCATCTCGGATTCCGTACCAATCCTTCCGACCATGGTAGAGATGAGGTTCCGTATCGCGTGCACCTGGGAGAGATTTGCACGGGTGAGAGTGAAGCACGTCACCGTGAGGTCGAGTTTCTTCCCGTCCTTTGTCATGACCGGGACGTGGCAGTCGATCCGCGAGGTGCGCCTCTTGATCATGGAGCGCATGTAGTCCCGGGAGAGCTCGTGGCCCAGGAACTCGGTATATGCCGAGTCTCCGGCGACCTCTGCGATCCGGAACTTCACTTTCACGTTCTGCCGTGCATAGTCGTTGATGATCTCACCGAGCGTGGTCTGCATGATCCTGCCCACCACGTTCTCGGCGTCGTTTGCTATGGTGTCCCCGATGTAGGTCTTTCCAAGGACCTCTGGGGAGTACACCTTGTACCAGCTCTTGGCTTTCCAGCCTTCTACTCTCCGTCCAGCCTGTTTCTTCTTTGCCATGTATTCACCACTCTGTTAGGATTCTACCGGTTGTTCTCCGATGTGCTCACGATTCCTCTTCCATACCCTTCTGAATCATCCATGTTGCGACGATCATTCATTGAAGCCACACATCTCCTCCGCGACTGCCAGGTTCATCAGGTAGTCGTCAACTGAAGCGATCACCGACCGCAGCGAGTTCCCCTGTATTGCCGTGACGACAAGATCTCCCTCCGCATACGTGTGCATGCTCTGGAGGTTGTCGGGGCAGAGAGCCGGGGCCACGCATCCGGCATTCCGGTGCCTGGTCCGCATCTCGCCGCGGATCTCCATCATGCGGCCACCGACCTCTCGATGAGGCTGCGGAACTGCTCCAGGCGTGCGCACGGGATGGTGGCCCCGGCCCTGAGCCGGTGGCCTCCGCCAAACCCGCCGCACTGGATGGCGGCTTCGCGAACGGCCTCGCCGAGGTCCATCTCCATTCCCCTCGGGCATCGTGCGGAGAGGTGACAGAGCTCGTCATGCCGAGCGGCCACCATCACCGGCCCCTGCTGGAGGCAGTCCCTGGAGAGAGCGTCGGCGACATCGCTTGCCACCTGCACGTCGTCGACCTCGACGAACTGCGGAGCCCCGTCACCGGTACACGCCGCCTTCAGAGCCTGGATCACGCGTCCGCGGTGCCGGAACGAGAGGTCCCACGCCACCTGCAGGTCAACCGTTGACCTGAGGCAGAGCGAGGACGCGAGCCCCCCGTACCCCGATTTTCCGCAGGCGTCCACCACCGCGGTGAGGGTGTGGGCATCCGGGATCACCTCGCGCTGGAGGTCGTAGCGGGCCCCGTAGATGCTTTCGAGGGTCTCCTCCGGTGCGAAAGGACTGAGACGAAGGACGAGGAACGAGATGAGTTTGTCGAGGGAAATCCCGTCTCCTGAAGAGGCACTCTCCAGGAGGTCTGCGACTGCCATCTCGTCCCCGCTCACCTGGTGCAGGTAGGGGTTGAGGGCCGCATACAGCCGCTCGTGCTCGTCCCTGCCCGGGAGCAGGAACCCCTGCCCCGGAGTGATGATTCCCTGTGCGACGGCATCGTTGAAGAGAGAGAGGTTCACTCCCGAGAGGGCCTGCCCGTCGCCGAGGATTCCGAGCATTACGAGACCTGCGAGGTCCCGGTTGTCCCCAAGGCCCTGTGCGACCAGGAAGGCGGCACCTGCCGAGGAGAGCTCGCGGTCACCGTCGATGTCGTGAAGACGGGGGTTGACCTGCAGATCCCCCCCAAAGTAGGGGATGTGGTGGTCGACCACCATCACGCTCTCCGGAAGGTCCTCGATCCCTGACCCGAAGTCACAGAGAAGGGTCGGGGTCTCCGGGGAAAAGGCGGCCGGGCTCACCCGCGGGAGGACCCGCAGCCGGAAATGGATGCCTCTCCTGAGCAGGGCCATGCAGAGGATGGAACCTGCCGCGATGCCGTCCGCGTCGTGATGGGCGTAGACCTCCACGAACTCCTGCCTGCAGAGGTGTTCGGCCAGCCTGTGTGCGGCCTCGTCAAGGGACATGGGAGTTATCTTGAGAGGAGGATCTCGGCGCTCTCCGGCTTGTAGCTCCAGTCCTTCGGAAGCTTGCCGTTCCCGACGTAGTACTTCACCAGGCGGCGGACCTTGGACTCGGTGAGCTGCAGCTGCCGCTTGTTGTGCAGGTCGCTCTTGTTCTCGCCCAGGTGCTTCCTGAGACCCAGGGCTTTGACGATAAGGTTCCGCAGGTCCTCGGGGATCTCGGGCTCCATGCCCTTCTCTTTGAGAATCTGGCCGATCCGCTTCCCGGTGACCAGTTTGACGTCCGGGACGCCGTAGCGGTCGCGGAGGATCATCCCGATCTTACTGGTGGAGACTCCTTCCTTTCGCAGGTCCAGGATGATCTTCTCGATCGCCGCGACATCGGTGTTCGCCCAGGACGGGGCCTCCTTGCGGAAGGGCCGCACAGATCCCGAGTGCCCTCTGCGTCGTGCATGCATTCTTGCCATTGTGCAATTCACCTCCGATTACGCAATGTAAATCCGAAAAGAGTCACGCTGACTCTCCGTAATCCCAAAGGCCGGGGAATGACCCCGGCCCGTGCGTTGCCGCACGTCGGACTTACATCTGCCAGCACTATCCAGAAGTGCTGTATATTCTTTGGGTGGTGGAATATTAATGCTATCGTGGGTGGCAGGTGCGGTCAGGTGCTGCCGTAGCGGTTGACCTGGAGGATGAGGTCCCTGAATGCATCCATCTCGAGCGCGAGCACCTCGTTTCGCGTCATCCCCATGCTCGTCTCGGCATCCGCGGTGAGGGTGTCGGGACCCCGCATCACGGTCCGGGCGATGCCGTCGCGGGAGAGCACCTCTTCTGCCTCGCGGTCGTAGACAAAGGCCCGCCCGGGGATGATCACCAGGGATTCGAGCGTGGCGGGATCGAGCGTTGCGAGGTCGCCGATGGTGATCAGGCAGGCGATGTCTTTTTCGACTGGCACCACCCTCGCGCCCTTCCCGCGCGAGGAGAGGATCTCACTGATGAACGGTGCTGCGATCCTGCCGGTGATCACGCTCGCCTTGCGCTCGATTTTCGGGAGTTTCTTCAGAAGGTCAGGCTCGCGGGCAAGCGCAAAGGGGGAGCCGATCTCCGGGTCCCAGAGCGGGGTCCCGCTCACCTTGATGCGGAACTGCCTGGAGAGGCCGGTGACCATGTCACGGAACTCCTCCACGCCCTGCACCTTCTGCCCGCGGATGACAGGGGCGTTTCCGAGCACCAGGCCCTGGTCCGCCCGGTTTGCAAACCGCATCAGGATGATCCCCTTTGCACCCCGTTCCTCGAGCCATTCGCAGGTCTCCTCGAGCACCGGGCCGTCGTTTATCCCGGGGAGGACCACGCAGGCAGCGTAGACGTCGATCTCCCCGCAGAGGGTCTCAAGGATGGAGAGCGAGGCCTCCGGTGTGGGGTCGTGCATGTACTGCTTCCGCAGTTCCGGCTGCACGGAAAAGACGGTGAACGAGACCTCGGAGAGACCCGAGTCGATGAGAAACCTGGCAATCCCGGGGTCGTCAAACCCTTTCCCGCTCGTGTACCCGATGTGCAGGGGTGCTTCCATGCTGGAGAGGAGCTCGACGAGGTCAGTGAAGCACGGGTAGCAGCTCGGGTCCCCGCCGCCGCTGATGGTGACCCTGCTCACCTCGTCGGGGATGACCTGGAGGCGGGCAAGGACGTCGTCGGCGATCTCCCGGAGGTCCCGGAACCCCCGGTAGTACTCCCGCACGCTCCGGCTGCAGTAATCGCATCCTTTTTTGTACGGCGGGCAGTAGCGGCAGCCGAGCGGGGCAGTCTCCTTTACGTGCTTAAAGTAGCAGTACTCGCAGAAGCCCCGGCAGTCGATCCCCGGCCGTCCCCCGATGTCCACCGAGAGGTGCGTCATTCCTGGTAGAGTGTGGGCGGCAGCGGGGCATAATGGCTGCTATCCGGGTTGGCCGGATCACTTTTCCAATATGTATATGGAGTATGAAGTATCGGGGGTTTCATGGGCAGCGAGGAGGAGACAGACAGCGGCATTTCTGGCCCTGTTCATGTTTATAATGAGGAAAGGGAGCAACAGCCCCATTCGGATAAAAAAGCATCTTTTAAGTAATCCCCCATGTATCTCTCTCATGCTCGCAGGAGTTATATGACCGAGCAGGCTACTACGCGGAAGGTCGGATCCTTGATCGGCTACGATAAAGAAAGGGAGAAGATAGCTGCATTGATCGAGCAGGACATACCCGCGGTACCCCGTCACCTGGCAATCATCGGTGACCCGCTCTCAGGGAAGACCACGGTTGCAGGGGAACTCCTGCAGAGGTACGGGGATCATATCCATTCTCTCTCCCTCGACAGGGTCATAGTCCGTGAAACCCTGCCGGATTTTTCCGCTACCGGGAAGGAATGGGTCCTCGTTGACAACTGCGAATACCTTGCAACACGGCAGATAGGGGGTTTCGATCTCCTCGACGAGTTCCTGCGTGCCCATCTCACTTCGGGGAAGCGTTTCATCACCATCTGGAACAGCCATGCATGGCGCTACCTCAATGCGGTAAGAGATATCGGGACGTATTATCCAGAGGTAATAACGCTCCCTGCCATGGACCCTGAGACGATCAGACAATTGGTGCGCTCACGTTACCAGCAACAGGAGATCCGTTTTATCGATGAAGCCCCAAAGGAGCCTGAAAAGATATTCACTCTCGTTGACCACAAGATAACGCTGCCATTTTCAAAAAAAGAGCATATTGTTCCCTTCTTACACCTGAACACCTCAGTGTTACGCGCGAGGTTACGGGCCAGGAATGCGGCCGAGACATCCCCGGAAGACGAAATCTTTAAGAAACTGCATCGGGTCGCAGGAGGAAATCCGGGAGTCGCGATGGACGTCTTCGCTGGATGCCTTGACGAAGGCAGCATCTCTCTCCAGAAAGTCCCGGAAGATGACTGCGCACTCTCCCTTGACATCACCGAATCGTTTATTCTTGCACTCATCCTGTCTGCAAACACCCTGCACTACCAGGACCTCTCTGCTATGGTGTGGAGCAGGGCGAACTTCGACAGGGCCCTCTACCGCCTCCTGCAGCAGGGCCTCATTCTGGAGCGCTGCGGGTCATACCGTGTATCACCCGTGCACATGGTCTGTGTGACGAAGTACCTGAAGAAGAACCAGAGGTTATGGTGAACATGGCAGACATGGTCATACCCAATCTCTCGAATGAACTCGTGCTCAAGGACGTCGACGTGGGCACGTTCCTTTACATTGTTGCCGTCCTCGTCGTTGGGTACATCCTCGCCGCGCTGCTCAGTTACCTCGTCAAGCGCCTCTCTGAGCGGGCGGGAGTATACCGGGAACTCGTCGCCCTGTTCATCCCGTTCCTGAAGATCTTTGTCTACGTGGTCGCCTTTTATCTTGTCGTCACTGCACTTATTGAGCCTTCGTTCACCCAGATGGTCGCGCTGTCGGGAATCCTTGGCGTTGCGATAGGTTTTGGGCTCAAGGATCTCCTGGCTGACCTCGTTGGGGGGATCGTGATCACATTTGAGAAACCCTTCCAGATCGGGGACAAAGTGAACATCGGCAACTATTATGGAGAGGTACAGGAGATCGGTATCCGCTCGACACGGATACAGACGCCTGATGACGAACTGGTCACGGTGCCGAACTATACCTTCATCAGACAGCCGGTAAGCTGCGGGAATGCCGGCCAGCATACCATGGCGATCTTCATCGACCTTTTCATCCACCCTTCATCTGATGCGCAGGCCGCCGCAAAGATCGTGCATGATGCGCTCGTCACATCTCAATACGTGATCATCTCAAAAGACTGCCCGTTCACGGTGCTGGTTGGAAACACCCCTGAGGCCACGAGGATCCGGGCACGGGGCTACGTCGTCGATCACCGGTTCGAGTTCGAGTTTGGCTCCGATGTGACCCAGAGATCACTCGCTGCCTTCATGCAGGCGGGGATAAACCCCGCAGGCCGGGAATATTCTGCGTGTTCCAGGGCATAGGACGGTCGCTTCTGCAGTCTCGTCCATCTTCACATTGAGGCTTTCGAAGGGGGCATCATCACGGATATAATTGTCCCGGGACCCCATTTCCATGAGGATTCCAGAGGATTCTGCCCGCTTTTGGACGGCCCATCTGCATTACGGAGCAGTCTATCCTCTCACTGATATCCTCCTGGAGTGCCTGGACGCCTGGATATCCTGCGGAAGAATCGGAAATCCTCCCCTGGCCTTTTGAGAGGGTTGTGATGGTAGGGATGTCTGATACCTCTCGCTGGGTTTCCGGACCATGACATGGGGAAGGGCATATCAGGTGGGAGTACCCCTTTGAGAGATAAGGGAGCGTGGGAGTCATGGAAGAGATGATCGCAGGATCCATCGTGGAACGTGACGTCATGGCTGAGATGAGGGATGGGACCCTGCTTGCCGCCGACATATACCGACCCGCGTCGGAGGAAGGGCCCTGGCCTGTTCTTCTAATCCGGCAGCCCTACGACAAGGCCCACGCCGAGACGTTCTCCTACGCGCATCCATCGTGGTATGCCTCCCAGGGCTACCTCGTGGTATCCCAGGACATCCGCGGCCGCTGGGCCTCCGGTGGCGAATTCTCCCCGTTCCGCCACGAGGCAGATGACGGGTATGATTCCGTGGAGTGGGCGGCTGCGCTTCCCGGGTCGTCTGGAAAGGTGGGGATGTACGGGTTCTCGTATGGCGGCCTGACCCAGATGATGGCTGCCACTCTTGCTCCCCCCCACCTCACCTGCATCTGCCCGGCGTTCTGCACGCCGCAACTTTACGAGGGATGGGCTTACAACGGCGGGGCTTTTGCGCTCTCCTTCAACCTGACCTGGGCACTGTATCTTGCAACCGAAACCGCCCGGAGGAAGGGGCTCTCAGGGTATGAGGCCACGCTCTGGAAGTCGATCCAGTCGATGCACGACTGGTGGCAGTGGCTCCCGATGGAGTCGTTTCCCCTGCTCCGCGCCCACGAACTCGCGCCGTACTTCTTCGAGTGGATAGACCATCCTTCATACGACGCCTACTGGCAGCGTTGGAGCATCGAGCGGGTCTATTCCCGGATTCATGTTCCTGCTCTCCATATCGGCGGGTGGTACGACATATTCAGGGACGGGGACCTCCGGCTTTACGAGGGGCTCCGGACACAGTCGGGTTCAGGAAAGGCGAGGGAGAACCAGAAACTGGTGATGGGCCCCTGGTACCACAATCCCTGGAACAGGGTCCTCGGCCCCTGCGACTTCGGCGATGCCGCAGCCAGCCGCGTTGACGACCTGCAGGTGCAGTGGTTCGACTACTGGCTCAAGGGCCTCGGGAACGGCATCATGGAAGAGCCGCGGGTCCGCTATTTCATGCTTGGCGAGAACGGATGGAGGGATGATGCCTCCTGGCCGCCGGCGAAGGCACAACCCGTGACATTCTTTCTCCACAGCCGTGGAAGGGCGAACTCCCTTTCGGGCGACGGTGCCCTTAATGGCGATATTCCGGGGGACGAGGCCGCCGATGTCTACGTCTACAACCCAAGAGACCCGGTCCCGAGCCTCGGAGGGCAGTCGTGCTGCATCCCCGGCATTACTCCAATGGGGCCTGCCGACCAGCGGCTGGTGGAGGCGATTAACCAGGTGCTGGTGTACACTACGCACCCCCTGGAAACACCCTTCTGCATCGCGGGGAGCGTATCCGTGCGGCTCTTTGCGGCGACCGATGTCCCGGACACCGACTTCTGCGTCAAGCTTGTGGACGTGTTCCCGGACGGGAGGGCGATCAACCTGACTTCGGGCATTCTCAGGGCGAAGTTCCGGGACTCGCCGGAGCATCCCCACCTGCTCTCTCCCGGAACCATCTATTCTCTCAACATCGATGGCGGGAGCACGGCGGCACTGATCAGGAAGGGGCACTGCATCCGGCTCGAGGTGACAAGCAGCAACTTCCCCTGCTGGGACCGGAACACCAACTCCGGCAACAACCCGATGAAAGACACCTACGCGGACATACGGGTGGCAACAACTCAGGTCTTCCACGACCGGACGCACCCTTCGTGCATGGTAATCCATGGGTGGGAGGAGCGGTGAGGAAGAGCCGCGAGATCCTGCTCCGGTGCTACCATGACCCTGCATTCGTCTTTTCCGACGTCCAGGTCTGTTACATTGACCGGGGGGCGCCGGGAAACGAATCCTGCGCCGGGGGGAGCAGGATACGGGCTCTCGATTCCCAGTACATGGAGGTAGGGGAGGAGCACGAGGCAGCTCCAATCCCGTACCACCGCATCACCCGCATCACGTACAAGGGCGAAGTGCTATGGGAACGGCAGGGGAAACGCTGTGAATAGCAGGCGTGCCCTCTCTTTTTCGCCTCCTCGCGTTGTCATGTGGGGTGGCTTGAGGTTGAGCGATCTTTGCATACCTATCCAGGATCGCTCCGGGCCTTCCCCATGCAGCGTGTATCACGAGATGGGATGTGGGGTGACTGCCCCCTGCACAATGGACCTGGGTTCCTGAGCTTTACTTACATTCGCGGAGAGCCCGCT
>CAZRCH010000049.1:0-13877 GCA_964598545.1 uncultured Methanolinea sp.
CGAGAGCGAGGAGCCCACCGGGTGGATCGAGATCAACCCAGAAGACGCAAAGGCAATTGGCATCAAGGACAAGGAGATGGTCAAGGCCACCACCCGGCGCGGGACCATCAACGTCCCTGCCCGCGTGACCCCCGACATCATGAAGGGTGTCATGTTCATGCCGTTCCACTTCAAGGAGTGCGCCGCAAACGTCCTCACCAACAATGCCCTCGACCCCATCGCCAAGATCCCGGAGTTCAAGGCCTGTTCGGTCAAGGTAGAGAAAATTACGGAGGCGAAATAGATGTCACTCTTTGGAGGAAAACCCAGTGCAAAGAAGGGGGACATGTTCTACGCATGGACCAACGACCAGGATATCGCCAAGAAAGCAGAGTGCGGCGGTGCGGTGACCAGCCTGCTCAAGTATGCACTCGAGAACAAGATCGTCGATGCGGTCCTTGCGGTGAAGAGAGGCCAGGATGTGTATGACGCGGTGCCGACCCTCGTCACCGACCCGAAACAGCTCAAGGACACCGCCGGATCGCTGCACTGCGGGTCACTCCTTATCGCAAAACCGGCCGTGAAGATCCTCGAGCGCAACAAGGGAATTAAGATCGGGATGACGGTGAAGGGTTGCGACGTCATGGCCCTCCACGAGTACGCAAAGCGGAAGAAGATCGATATGAACAACCTCCTCCTCATCGGCGTGAATTGCGGAGGCACGGTGAGCCCGATTATGGCCCGGAAGATGATCAGGGAGAAGTTCGGCGTTGACCCGGATACCGTTCACAAGGAGGAGATAGACAAGGGCCAGTTCATCATCGAGTTTGAGGGCGGCCACAAGGGCATCAAGATCGACGACCTCGAGGACGAGGGGTATGGCAGGCGGACCAACTGCCGCCGCTGCGTCTACAAGGTCCCGCGCCAGGCAGACCTTGCGTGCGGGAACTGGGGTGTCATCGGCGACAAGGCCGGGAAGGCCACCTTCGTTGAGGTCTGCAGCGAGAAGGGTGCTGACCTGCTCTCGAAGGCCATGAAGGACAATGCGATCAGCACCCAGGCTCCTGATCAGAAGGGGCTCGAGATGCGCGGAAAAGTCGAGGGTGCGATGATCAAGCTCGGCGAGAAATGGCGGAAGCGGGACTTTGACGCCCTGTCAAAGGACCTCTGGGGATCAATCCAGAAGGAGACTTCCCGGTGCATAAAGTGCTACTCCTGTATCGAGAACTGCCCGGTCTGCTACCCCAGCGCAGAGAGCCTCAAGAGCAAGCAGTACATGGTCAAGCCAGGCGAAGTCCCGCCAAACCCGATGTTCCACATGCGCAGGTTTGCCCACATCTCCGACTCCTGTGTCAACTGCGGCCAGTGCGAAGAGCTCTGCGCGATGGACATCCCGCTCGCGAAGTTCTCTCACGCGATCAGGGTTGAGGCAGATTCGGCATTCGAACCCAAACTGGGGAAATCTGCCTATACCAACTGATCCTCTCCTTTTTTTCACAGGCGCCGACTCATCCCGGGTTTATCCGGATTATTCGCGGTCGGGTAGAAATTCGGCAATGAATAAGTTTCCATACCAAAAGCCCGCGAGCGAGAGCCCTGTCTTGCATTCACCCATGCAGCTTGGAAAATAGCCGGGACACAAGGTATTTCCCCATTGGTATACAACGCTGGTGGCATACGCATTCATGGACATCCTCTCTGCAGTCCTGATAATCGCCGGCCTCATCCTCTTTGAGACCATCACGAGCATTGATAACGCCATCATCAATGCCGAGGTCCTCTCCACCATGAAGGAATGGGCGCGGCGGTGGTTCCTGCTCTGGGGCCTCCTCATCGCGGTCTTTGTGGTCCGCGGTGTCCTCCCCTGGCTCATAGTATGGATGTCCACGCCCGCCCTTGGCCCCGTGGGGGCGCTCACCGCGACGTTCAGCAGTGACCCCGCCGTCATCGAGGCGATCGAGGAGTCAGCCCCCATGCTCCTGATGGGAGGCGGGACGTTCCTGGTGTTCCTCTTCTTCCACTGGCTCTTCCTGGAACCAAAGTTCTACGGGATCCGGGGGGAGCGCTACATCGCCACAAAGGGGGTATGGTTCTTTGCGGTGGTCTCCATCCTCCTCTCGTTCCTGGTCTATGAGGCGCTCCAGGTGAACCCCATGATGGCATTCGGTGCGGTGGTCGGCTCGACTGCCTTCTTCATCGTCCACGGCTTTCGCCAGAACGCCGAGGAGCAGGAGAAGAAGATGATGGGGGGGAACATGTCGGATATATCCAAGATCTTCTACCTCGAGGTGATCGATGCGACATTCTCGGTCGACGGGGTTCTTGGGGCGTTTGCGTTCACGCTGTCGGTGCCGCTGATCATCATCGGGAACGGTGTGGGAGCATTCGTCGTGAGGGAGCTGACGGTCCGAAACGTCGAGAACATCAAGAAGTACCGGTACCTCAAGAACGGCGCCATGTACTCAATCTTTGTCCTTGGGACCATCATGATCCTGGACAGTTTCGGTGCACATATTCCGAACTGGCTCTCCCCCGTGGTCACCTTCGGGATCGTCGGGTTCTTCTTCTTCAAGTCCCAAAGACAGATAACGCTCCAGTCACGGCAGTAAGGGTTCGTGGCCAAGAGCTTTGGAACAACCGGAAAGCAATGTTGTGGGAGCAAGCGAGTTCCCCGTACAACTCCTGTCCGTGTCATCAGGGCAACAAGCGTGGCACTTCCGCACATTCCACGATGCCTATCCCGATGTTCTGCATGTCGATGACGTTTGCCTCGTGAATGGCATCGGTCTTTGCCGCAACCGCGTCCCTCACCAGGAAGACCCGGTAATTGTAGGCCATTGCATCGAATACCGTGGTCCTGACGCAGTTCGGGGTCTGGATTCCCGCGACAAAGAGCGTGTCAACGGCGAGGGTCCTCAACATGAGGTCGAGATCCGTCTGGAAGAATGCACTCATCCGGGTCTTTTTAACGACATGCTCCCCCATGGTGGGCGCAAGTTCCGGGATCACCTCAGCGCCGGGCGTGCTCTCCACGGCAAAAGGATTTTTCGAAAATATCTCCCTCCTCGTGATCTCGACATCCACGCCGGACGCCCGGTGGACCCGGAGGACATGGAACACCGGCAGGCCCTTTTCCCTGAAGAGTGTGAGGAGTACTCTTACCATTGGGATGATGGAAGGTACACCGGCGACCTGCAGGGGTGCCCCGGGCCGGACAAAGTCGTTCTGCATGTCTATGATCAGTAATGCCGGGTGGGACGGCTGGTTGGCGGCCTTGGTGTGCATGAGATGTATGTGAATCGTGGTCTCTCATATATCCCCCCCAAAGATCCGAACCCAGCGGGAGAGAGGAAGCCTTTCTAAGGGGAGGGTGCAGGGGAATCCCGTTATGCAGGGCAACGTCACCTTCAATACATTGCGCACTCCACCCCTCATGCATATGCTGCGCCCCTACGTTGTGGTCAACCTGGCAATGAGCGCCGACGGGAAGCTCTCCACACGGGAACGCAGGCAGGTGAGGATATCAGGGAAAGAGGATTTTTCACGGGTCGATCGCCTGAAGGCGGAGAGCGATGCAGTCATGGTGGGAATCGGGACAGTGCTCGCGGACGACCCCTCCCTTACTGTGAAGTCCCCGGAGCTCATCGCTGCGAGGAGGGCGCAGGGCCTTTCGGATCATCCCGTGCGGGTCGTGGTCGACTGCAGGGCAAGGACACCGTCCGGATCGTCGGTCCTGCGGAAAGGGCCAGGCGCCAGGGTTGTAGCATGCTGCAGTGATGCAGATGCAGAGAGGTGCCGGACGCTCTCCGAGTTTGCATCTGTCATCCGTGCCGGGCAGGGGGAAGTCGACCTGGAAAAGCTCCTTTCCGAGCTCTACCGGATGGGGATCCGGCGCCTCATGGTCGAGGGAGGGGGCAGGCTCATCGGCGGGCTCTTCTCGAGGGGCCTTGTGGACGAGTTCATCACCTTCGTCGGGAACATCGTCATTGGGGGTGAGACCGCCCCCACCCCCGCGGACGGGCCGGGCTTTGTCAGGGAAGAGGCGTTCACCCGGCTCTCTCTCTTCTCGGTCGAGAGGATGGATCACGGCGTCCTGCTGCGCTGGATGATCGACAGGAACACGCCAGAGTGACCCCGTGTGGAACCTGCGATCCCCCTCCCGCCCCTTTCAGTCGTCGTCCTGGCAGCCGTCTTCCTGCTGATCGCGGTCCGCCAGGTGGGAAGGTTTCGACTCCGGATCTGGCAGGTGATGCTCGGCGGTGCGATTGCAGTCCTTGTCCTGGGGCAGATCTCTCTCATTGACGCAGTTTCCTCTATCAATCTCGACGTGATGATCTTTCTTTTCTCCATGTTCATCGTGGGGGAGGCCATGGAGCGGAGCGGGTATCTCCACTCGCTCTCGTTCCGCCTGTTTGCAAGGGCCCGGAATGGAGAACATTTCATCCTCTTCATCCTCTTTGGGATGGGGCTCCTCTCTGCGCTCCTGATGAACGACACGGTTGCCATCATCGGGACGCCGATTGTGATCGCGTATGCCTGCCGGTTCGGGGTTCCCCCGAAGACCGCCCTCCTTGCCCTCTGCTTTGCCGTCACCATCGGGAGCGTGATGAGCCCGATTGGAAACCCCCAGAACCTTCTTATCGCGACCTACAGCGGGCTGCCCCAACCATTCCTTGCATTTTTCTTCTATCTGGGTGTACCGACCCTTTTGAACCTCGGAATCGCCTACCTTGTGCTCACCAGGCTTTCCCCCGTGGATACGCCCGGGTGCACCTTTGATGAAGAAGAGGGGCAGGTGAGAGACGAGCGTCTCGCAGAGATCTCCCGGGCCTCACTCGCCATCATCCTCGTGCTTATCGGCATCCGGGTCATCACCGGCCCCACGTTCATCCCCCTTGCGCTCATTGCTGTCGCGGGGGCACTCCCGCTGGTGATCTTCAGCAGCCAGCGGGCGGCTATCGTGCGGAACATCGACTGGCCGACACTGGTCTTCTTTGCATCCATGTTCGTCCTCATGCAGAGCGTGTACCTTTCGGGATTTTTCCAGTCAGGCCTTGACTTCACCGGACTCCAGTCGATCCCGCTGATCCTCGCATCGAGCGTGACTTTCAGCCAGTTCATCTCAAACGTCCCATTCGTTGCGCTCTTTCAACCCCTCATTGCCCAGCAGGGCTTGTCGATCGAGGGTGTGATGGCGCTTGCCGCGGGAAGCACCATTGCCGGCAACCTCACGATCCTCGGTGCCGCAAGCAACGTGATCGTAGTGCAGAACGCGGAGAAGAGGGGGTATACGCTTACATTCTGGGAATTCTACCGTGTCGGCCTTCCCCTCACAATCGCAAACTGCGTGGTGTACTGGATATTCCTGACCCTCCTGTGAACGCGACCCGGCCTGTTCCGGAGCCAAACGTTCATCTACCTTGTACAGAGACATGAGGCAGTAAGGATTTGTGACTCTCAATTCCGTGAATGGTGGTCCCGTGACAGATCAGGAGAAGAAAAAACTGGAGCTGAAGATATCGGGGATGCATTGCGCCACGTGTGCCGCGAATATCGAGAAATCGCTTGCCAATGTCGGAAAGGTCGAGCGTGCAGAGGTCAATTTCGGCACGGACACGGCCCGGGTTGAATACGACCCCACGCATGCGACGCTCTCGGATATCGAGCGGGCCGTGAGGGAGGCAGGGTACGAGGTCGTCCACCAACAGGCCACCCTGAAGGTGGGGGGCATGGTCTGCGCCACCTGCGTGGAGACGATCGAGACGGCCCTCTCGGCTCTCCCGGGCGTCGTCAGTGCGCAGGTCAACCTCGCCACCGAGAAGGCGAAAGTCACCTATAACTCCTCCCTCACGACGCTCGAGGACATGAGGGCGGTAATCGAGGATGCCGGGTACCAATACCTCGGACTGGCTGACCAGCTCACGGTGGAGGCGGAGGAGCGGGCACGGCAGCGGGATCTCGATGACAAGTTCCGGAGGTTCATGGTGGGGTTCGCAGTCAGCATCCCCCTCTTTGCCCTCATGTACATCCCCCTCTCCATCTCCATGCACGATCTCTCCTACCTGATGCTTGCCGTCTCCACTCCGGTCTTCATCTACGTCGCGTACCCGATCTTCCGGGCTGCCCGGATGGCGGCAAAGAACAGGACCCTCAACATGGACGTCATGTACGCCATGGGGACTGGGGTTGCATATGTATCCAGCGTTCTCGGGACGCTCGGGATAGTGCTCACGCACGAGTTCATGTTCTACGATACCGCCATAATGCTGGCCTCCTTCCTCATCCTTGGCAGGTACCTCGAAGCGAGGGCAAAGGGGAGGACTTCCGCGGCCATTCGGGCCCTCATGGGACTCCGCCCGAAGACAGCCCTCGTGATCACCGGCGAAGGAGAGAAGGAGGTGCCCATCGAGGACGTCGTGGTGGGGGATGCGATAAGGGTCAAGCCGGGAGAAAAGATCCCAGTTGACGGGACAGTAAGTGAGGGTGAAAGTTACGTGGACGAGTCGATGATCACCGGCGAGCCGATCCCGGTCCTGAAGGCAGCAGGTGCGCAGGTTGTTGCAGGGACCCTGAACACGAACAGCATCATCACGTTCAGGGCTGAGAAGGTGGGAAAGGACACGGTGCTTGCCCAGATCATCCGGCTTGTCGAGGACGCGCAGGCATCGAAGCCACCCGTCCAGCGAATTGCGGATGTCGCGGTGAGTTACTTCATCCCTGTAGTGCTCGCGATCGCCCTTGCTGCCTTCGTGGTATGGTACCTGGTGATCGGATCAACCCTCCTCTTCGCACTGACCGCTCTCGTCTCCATCCTGGTGGTCGCCTGCCCATGTGCGCTCGGGCTCGCGACACCGACCGCGGTCACAGTCGGCGTGGGGCGGGGTGCGGAGCTCGGGGTCCTGGTCAGGAACGGGGAGGCGCTCGAGACCGCGGACCAGGTGAACACGGTCGTATTTGACAAGACAGGGACCCTCACCCGGGGAAAGCCCGAGGTCACCGACGTGCTCTCTTCGGGGATAGACAAAAAGACACTCCTCGGAATCGCGGCAACTGTCGAGAAGAACTCCCAGCACCCGCTGGCGGACGCGGTGGTGCAGAAGGCCATGTCGGAGGGTGCCCCAATTGGTGAGGCAGAAGGGTTCGATACCCATGGCGGAAAAGGGGTGTCGGCCCGGGTCCTCGGCGAGGAGGTGCTGGTCGGGAACCGCGCTTTCCTGGAAGAGCGGGGGGTTGTACTCGCGCAGGACCGCGAATCAGTGGTCCGGGGCCTCCAGAACGAGGGGAAGACTGTCATCCTGGTCGCAGTCGGAGGCAACCTCGCAGGGGTCCTGGGTGTTGCGGATGCGGTGAAGGAGACTACGCCTCCCGCGCTGGAAGTCCTGAAAGGGATGGGGATGAAGGTGGCGATGATCACCGGTGACAACCGGCTCACCGCAGCAGCCATCGGAAAAAGGCTCGGTATTGAAGAGGTGTTCGCAGAAGTCCTTCCCGGAGACAAGGCAAAGGAGGTTGAAAAGCTCCAGGGTGCCGGCAACGTCGTGGCGTTCGTCGGTGACGGGATAAACGATGCCCCCGCCCTTGCACGAGCCGATGTCGGCATCGCCATCGGGAGCGGGACAGACGTGGCGATCGAGAGCGGGGACATCGTGCTTGTCAGGGACGACCTCCTCGATGCCGCGGCAGCCATCCAGCTCTCGAGAAAGGTCATGTCGCGGATCCGGCAGAACATATTCTGGGCATTTGCGTACAATGCGGCCCTCATCCCTCTTGCGGCAGGGGTGTTCTATCCCATTACGGGATACACGCTCCGCCCTGAACTGGCAGCGCTCGCAATGGCGCTCTCCTCTGTGACTGTCGTCTCCCTCTCCCTCTCACTCAAAAGGTATATACCGCCTGCGAAGCGATACCACTCCCCTGAGGTGTGAGCGTATGGCAATCGACCCCATTTGCAGGATGACCGTTGACGAGAAGACCGCAAAGTTCACGAGCCAGTACAAGGGAAAGACCTACTACTTCTGTGCTCCCGGCTGCAAGAAGAAGTTCGACGCGGATCCGGAGAAATACCTGGGGTAGAAGAGAGGGAGTGCAGATGCAGGGCCTGCACCCTAAAGAGGCGGAGGCCCCTCCCCCTTGCTGCTGTTACCGCGGTCCCAACTTTTATCGTTCAACCTTCCGCACCTTCTCCCAATGAAGGAGGGTGCAGGAATGGACAATTCCGGAGGGGCAGTCCAGCCGGCGGGAGCTGCCGGAGGGGACTTCATGCAGTGGCAGGAGGATGACCTTGCGGCAAGGCTGCCATCAGTGGTGAAGGGCAGGCGGGATGCAGGTCTCGAAGGGCTTGTCGAAGGTCTCGAGGCGGTGGTAATCAACACCGAGCCCGGGAGACTTGAGCCTGCGGTGGAAGAACTTCTGAAATTCACAGGTTTTGAAATCAAGGAGCATTTCACCGACCCGAAAGCATCTGCCTATGTGCTCGGGACCAGGGATTCGCCGTCGCTTGTCATAAGGAGCAGGGGGAGAGGCGCGAATCCTTTCCATCCCTTCAACCAGGCTGAAAGAGCCAGGGCACTTCCCAACACCCGCCTCGAGACGTTCGTCTTCCGGACGCGGGACCTTGACACCTATGTCGGGATCCAGCGTGGCAGGGGTGTCCGGTTCCTGACTGACAGCATCATTGATGCGCCCGGCTACCGGTTCATCCAGACCGCCCCGTCCGGGTTCACCGGGAACTCGCTCGGGTTTATCGAATGGAAGGGACCCGGCCGCTCATTTGCCGGAGCGGGGGCAAAGAGGCTCCCCATCAATCAGGGAAAGCCGGATCTCCCCTGGCTCTCGCTGATACACGGGCTCGACCATACCGCGACAAGGGTGAGGGCGGCCGAGAGGAACGACGCAATCCTCGAGTTTCTCTCGCTCACGGGCTATCATTTTGATTTTGCCGTGTTCGTGAAGTCCCTCAATTCCATCACGAGCGTTGCCCGTTTGAGCATGGACGACTTTGCGATGGTCTTCACCTCCGGGATCGAACCCTATACTGACGATGAAGCATCAGGGCCTACGGAGAAGTTCATCCGTTCCTATGGCACCCGTGTTCACCACATGGCCTTCCGCACTGAAGAGATAGACGAGGTGTTCCGCGAGCTCGGCAGCCATGGTATGGAGTTCCTCGTCGAACTGGTCGGGTCACCCGACGAGGGTCTCAAGCAGACATTCTCCATACCGTCACCGCATACGATGATCGTCAACGAGTACATACACCGGTACGAAGGATTTGACGGATTCTTTACCAGGAGCAACGTGGAAGCACTGACAAGGGCAACCGGGCGACAGTGATGCTGCTTCGGCATATATTTCTTCAGGAAGTGACAAGCGTTCATGTGAGAGTGAATATATGAGCAGATATTCCTGGCAGATCAAACTCGGGGTAATTCTCCTCGCAAGCTCTTTTCTCATTTACTCGCTCAAGTTTCTCGTCCTTGGAGACCCGGAGAACACCTACTACTATGTCTTCAATGCGATGGGGTTCCTTCCCATCAATGTGCTCCTGGTCACCCTCGTACTGAACGAGCTGATGAGCGTCCGGGCAAGGAGGGAACGCCTGGAGAAGCTGAACATGGTGATTGGCACGTTCTTCTCCGAGGTGGGAACAGACCTGCTCAAGACGATCGCGAGGGCGGATCATACGATCTCGACCCTTGAGGACACCCTCAGGGTGACCGGTGACTGGAAGGACCAGGACTTTGTCAGGGTGCGAAAGGTCATGGAGGGATATGAATTCCATGTGGATATCGAGCGGATAGATATCGGGAACATGAGGGGATATCTCAAAGAGAGGAGAAACTTCCTCCTCCGTCTTCTCGAAAATCCCATGCTTCTCGAAAACCAGGCATTCACAGAAGTGTTACGGGCGGTCTTTCATTTCACCGAGGAGATCGAGAGGAGGGATGCTCTCGCCTGCATGACGGAGAAGGACTGCATGCACCTTAAAGGAGACTTGGAGAGGATATACCGCCTCCTTTCCCTCGAATGGCTCTCCTACATGAAGCACCTCCATGCCCACTATCCGTACCTCTCGTCGCTGGCGATGCGGACCAATCCGTTCGACAGCAAAGCGTCGGTAGTCATTGGCTGATGCCACCAATTTTTTCTTGAGTTCTCCGGGATTCAGGGAGCGAATAACCGGGAGCAATGGATTTCCCGGCTGTGGGACGGGACAGTCGCACATGACGTATCCTCACGCTGCTGGCATTGAGAGCCGAGGGCCATTCCCGGGCAGTGAGGCATGAACCAAACCATTAAAGCCCGTCTTGGTCAATACCTCCATGTCTTGGAGGAATACTGTTGTTGAAGAAGAGTATTGAAGAAGCACTGAACAAGCAGCTTAATGCAGAACTGTTCTCATCGTACCTTTACCTTTCCATGGCCGCGTACTGCGAGATGATTCCGATGAAAGGGTTTGCCAGGTGGCTCCGGCTCCAGGCAGACGAGGAGCGGGCGCATGGCATGAAGTTCTTTGATTACATAATCGAGGCTGGAGGGACCGTAAAGCTTGCAAAGATCGATGCACCGAAGACGGAATGGAAGTCTGTCGGGGAAGTCTTTGACCAGGTCTACGAACACGAGAAGAAGGTCACGGGACTGATTCACGCCCTCATGGACCTTGCGATCAAGGAAAAAGACTATGCCACCATCAATTTCCTCGGGTGGTTTGTGAAGGAACAGGTTGAAGAAGAAGCCAATGCAAGCGATATCCAGGCCCAGATCAAGATGATGGGCGATATCGTGGGGCACCTCTTCTGGCTCGATCACGAGCTCGGGAAGAGGGAATAACCCACCAATCTTTTTCTTGCAGGGTATTTTTTGGTCTTCCCGCGATACATTGCATGTCAATCCCCAAGGGTGAGAACTCCCCTGGGCGTCATCCCGATGGATAATCCTATAAAGATGCTGACTTACAATCCTGTTGAGAGGAGGACAACCCTGAGATGCCAGAAAAAGTATATTTTGCCAGCATGAGGGCGCGTGAACCCGGTCAGAACACCCTGTCAAAGATACAGCGACTTTTTGATGCGGCCGGGTTTCCCCGGATGATCGAACCCGGAGACCTCACTGCGATCAAGTTGCACTTCGGGGAATGGGGAAACGAGTCCTATATCAGCCCCGTGCATGTCCGCCAGGTCGTGGAAAGAGTGAAGAAAGCGGGAGGAAAACCGTTTCTGACCGATTCAAACACGCTCTACCGCGGGAGGCGCAGCAATGCGGTCGACCACCTCTGCACAGCCGTGGAGCACGGTTTTGCGTTTGCAGTCGTTGCTGCGCCGCTGATCATTGCGGACGGGCTCCGTGGAGGAAATACAAGGAGCGTGGAGTTTCACTCGAGGCATTTCACGAACGTGCTGGTATCAGGAGATATTGCCGATTCAGAAGCCATGATCGTCCTCTCGCACTTCAAGGGGCACGATGTGGCTGGGTTCGGTGGGGCGATAAAGAACCTGGCGATGGGATGCGCCCCTCCTGCCGGAAAGCAGGCGCAGCACTGCGCCCGGCCCCTCAACCTCGAAGAGAAATGTACCGGATGCGGCAGGTGCGTATCAGTCTGCCCGCGGGATGCGATAACTCTTGCCGGGACCATGAATGATCAGAGAGCGAAGATCGATCATGCCCTCTGCATCGGGTGTTTCGAATGCATGACCACTTGCCCGTCGAATGCAATAGATGTCGATTGGGAGACGGAGATCCCTGAGTTTATCGAGAGGATGGTGGAGTATGCAGCGGCAGTGGTGAAAGGGAGGGAGAAGAAGACGGGGTACATGAACTTCCTCCTGCGTATTACTCCGGACTGTGACTGCGTGCCATGGAGCGACGTCTCCATCGTTCCCGACATCGGCATCCTCGCCTCCCGGGACCCAGTCGCCATCGACGCCGCAAGTTACGACCTCGTGAATGCGGAGGAGGGGAACCGGGGGTCGTTTCTGCAGCAGAACCATGGAAAAGGAAAGGACAAGTTCAGGGGAACGTGGAAGAATACCGACGGTTACCGGCAGATACAGTATGGAGAGGAGATCTTCCTGGGGCAGTCCTCCTATGACCTCATCTCGATCGAGTAACAGATGTTTGTGATGGGAGATACCCGTTTTTTATTGAAAAGGAATGAAAAATGTTCCGTTCTATAAAAGTATCCGCAAAATATATCTAGGGGGGGAAGGCAAGCGCTTATAAGCATTCAAAATATAAAACTATGGTCAGTTTGGGGCTCTCTCCCCAGACAAGCTTTGATATCATCGAAGTTCTACCAGAGCACAAGGAGAATTACATGAACCTTCGACAGCCGAATGCAAATGAAGCGACAGGCACCACAAACCGTTCCCGGGACGTTGCACCGGTCTCCGGGATATGCACCCGGTGTGTGGACGGGTGCAAGGGAAGCTGCGAGATCTGGTTATCCTCTTTCCGTGGAAGGGAAGTCCTCTATCCAGGACCGTTCGGAGAGATCACGGCCGGGGCCGACAAAAATTACCCCCTCGACTACTCGCACCTGAACATCCAGGGATATGCGATGGGGGCACGCGGGCTCCCGGAAGGGACAGAGATAGGCCCCGACAGTGCCGTATTCTACTCCGTCAACACCGAGACAGAGTATGGATGGGACAAAAAGGTCAAGATGCATGTCCCTATCTTCACCGGGGCGCTCGGTTCAACGGATATTGCCAGGATCAACTGGGAGCATTTTGCAATCGGGGCTGCGATTTCGGGAATTACGATTGTGTGCGGCGAGAATGTCTGCGGAGTCGACCCGCAGCTCGTCCTCGACAACAAGGGCAAGGTGAAGAAATCACCTGAGATGGACCGCAGGATCGACCTGTACAAAAAATTCTGGGATGGCTATGGCGAGATGCTCGTCCAGATGAACGTGGAGGACACTCGCCTTGGCACCGCCGAGTACGTAGCGTCCAAGCACAACCTGGACACCATCGAGTTGAAATGGGGCCAGGGGGCCAAGTGCATCGGCGGGGAGATAAAGGTAAAGTCACTTGACAGAGCCATTGAGCTGAAGAAGAGGGGGTACATCGTCCTCCCCGATCCCACGCGCCAGGACACTCAGATTGCTTTCAAGCAGGGGGCGTTCAAGGAGTTCGAGCGACACTCGCGCCTCGGGTTCATCAGCAAGGAGAGCTTCTTAGAAGAGGTCGACAGGCTGAGGGACGTGGGCTTTAAGCGCGTGACGTTAAAGACCGGTGCGTATTCGGCGGTTGAACTGGCAATGGCAATCCGCTACGGGTCTGAAGCGAAGATCGACCTGCTCACAATCGACGGCGCCCCTGGTGGGACCGGCATGAGCCCCTGGCCAATGATGAACGAATGGGGCATCCCGACCTTCTACCTCCAGTCCCTGGCGATCGAGTATGCCGAACTGCTCAGGAAGAGAGGATTGAGAGTGCCCGACATGGCCATGGCTGGCGGGTTCTCGGACGAGCCCGGGGTCTTCAAGGCAATTGCAATGGGGAGCCCCTATTTCAAGGCAGTATGCATGGGTCGGGGCCTGATGATCCCGGGAATGGTAGGAAAGAACATCGAGAAATGGATCAAGGACGGTGACCTTCCGAAAACCGTCTCCAAGTACGGGTCTGTACCGGAAGAGATCTTCGTGACGTGGGAGGAACTGAAAGAGAAATATGGCTCCCGGTTCAAGGAGATACCCATGGGAGCTGTCGGGATCTATACGTATGCCCAGAAATTCAAGATAGGCCTTCAGCAGATCATGGCAGGGAACAGGAACTTCACCCTGCAGTCGGTCTCCCGCAATGACCTGATGGCCCTCACCGAGGAGGCTTCACGCGTATCCGGCATCCCTTACGTCATGGATGCCTACGCGGACGAGGCGCTTACCGTGCTCCTTG
>CAZRCH010000050.1:0-13097 GCA_964598545.1 uncultured Methanolinea sp.
CGGAGAGTGCCGGGATGATGAAGAAGGCATTGGCGCTCTCGACCACCCGCTTCTGCTCCGCGGGCACGCGGTCCATCCTCCCGCTGATCTTCTCCAGGGCACTGATGAGGTCGGCAGGCCTCCCCGTGAGGTAGGCGCTCCCCCGGTCCGCCGCGAACTCCCTGTAGCGGGAGAGCGCCATGATCAGGAGCTGGGCCACGAAGTACACGACGATCGCGACGATCCCTGCGATGATCCAGGGATTGTCGGACCTCCTCGAGAAGAGGCTCGCGAAGAGGAAGTTGTTCATGATCAGCGCCGCAAGCATTGCCACGAAACTGGCGATGGTCAGGGTCAGGACGTCCCGGTTCTTCACGTGCGCAAGCTCATGCGCGAGGACCGCCTCGAGTTCGCGGGGCGACAGCAGCCTCATGATGGAGTCGGTCACCGCCACCACGGCGTGCTTTGGGCTTCGCCCGGTCGCAAACGCATTTGGAACAGGGGTCTGCATGATGGCGACCCTCGGCTTGGGGATACCCGCATCGGCGGCGAGCTTCTCCACCATCCGGTGCAGTTCGGGATACTCCTCGGGCTCGATCACGCGGGCCCTCGTGCTCCAGAGCACCAGCTTGTCCGAGAAGAAGTACTGGATGAACGCCATCCCGAATACCAGGAGCACAAGGAACGGAAGTCCCACGCCCAGCCATGAGAGGACGGCCAGGAAGACCAGGTACACTAAAAACAGCAGGAACAGGGTCAACCAGATCCGCAGCGTGAGTCCGAAGTCGCGCTTCCATACTTTCATACTGATTACTTTTCTGTAACCGACGACATAAACATTCTCTCCCGGGCAGGGAAAAAACCCGAAAATGGAGATAATAATGAGAGGAATGACGCCATCGCACGCGGATGCCCTCTGACGTCGGGCGGCGCGCCGGACCCATATGGCGTATATTTACGGGTGCAGGGGTACAACGTATGTGATACGATACCATGGAGCTTGACGAGATCACGATAAGCAGGGCAATTCTCTCCACACAGATGGAGAGACTCATGGAATTCATGGAGATGGACGTGGCGGTGGTGGGAGGAGGCCCTTCAGGCCTCACCGCTGCTGCCCTCCTCGGGGAAGAGGGGTTCCGGGTAGGCCTGGTAGAGAAGAAGCTCTCCATCGGCGGCGGGATGTGGGGAGGGGGGATGATGTTTCCCCGCATCGTGGTCCAGGAACAGGCCAGGCGGCTTCTTGACCTGTTTGACATCGCATATTCCCCGTACCAGGAAGGCTATTATGTAGCGGGCTCGGTGGAGGCGGTCTCGAAGCTGACCGCTTCGGCGTGCGACGCCGGCGTCGAGTTCTTCAACCTCTTCTCTGTCGAGGACGTGATGATCAGGGGCGACTCCCGTCTCTCCGGGCTGGTCGTGAACTGGACCCCGGTGGAGATGGCGGGCCTCCACGTGGACCCTCTCACCATGGGGTGCAGGATCGCCGTGGACGCCACCGGGCACGACGCGGTCCTCGCCCGGCTCGTGGAGAGGAAAGGAGGAGACGTGAAGGTCAGGGGTGAGGGATTCATGTGGGCCGACCGTGCGGAATCCGAGATCCTCTCCCACACGAGGGAGATATTCCCCGGGCTCGTGATCTGCGGGATGGCCGCAAACGCGGTCGCCGGGGAACACCGGATGGGCCCGGTCTTTGGCGGGATGCTCCTCTCGGGAGAGCGGGCCGCGGCGATTGCCACCTCAGCCCTCCGGCAGGAGAAAAACCCAGCATAACCTTTTTTCCCGTTTCCGGCAACCCTACTGTATGAGCACGATCGATCCGGATACTCTCCCGGATGTTGCCTGTGGCCTTCTCTTTCACCTGTTAGGCAGGGAGCTGCAGGACCAGGGCCTCTTCCTCTTCTCCCTGGTAGAGGAGCGGATCGACTTCCGTGACCGTTTCCTGGCCGTGTTCGGCCGCTTCTGCGGGGATTACCCCGAACTCGGGGAGGCGCTCCTTCAAAAATACGGGGGCGCGGGCCAGGTCTACGAGCTCATCTGCCAGGGAGAAGGAGTGTTGCCCGGGAAGACCACCACTATGCACTGGATCGTCCAGGACGCACCCGGCGTGCACCCTGATGCCATCGAGGACGAGCTCGCCGGCAAGTGGCTCATCTTCCTCCCACCAGAAGAGGTCGACTCCGCCTGGACGAAAGTCCGCGACGCCACCTGCAGGAACGAGCTCGGGATATCGACAAAGGTCAGCACGGCCAGGCCGAACCCGGACTCCCGGGACAACCGGAAAGTGATTTATGTCTACACGGCCGACTGGCAGGACGAGGATGACGTGATGCGGGTCCGCGAGCGGCTTCGCGAACTCGGGTTCGAGGACCGCCTGGGGTACAAGCGGAATATCGAGACCTACAAGGGGGAATACAGCGAGAAAGGGAAAAAAGTGACGTTCTATTCAGCCTGAATCTGGCAGGCTGGTTATGCCTTCCTTTCCTTGTTCTTGGGCCGGAGATTCTGGTAGCCGCACTTGCGGCACCGGGTTGCGCGTATGGCGTTTCTTGCGTTGCAACGCATGCATATCTTCACATTGAGCAGTTTTGCTTCAGCTTCCGGAAATCGTGCCATTTCAGAACACCACTTTTTAGTCTTTAAATAAAGGCACTGCAGGCACAAAAAGATTGTGTGTCTTGAGAGGGCTATGACTCCTCCCGCACCCTCGCTTCGAGCCAGTCCCGGAACGCCGCGAGCGCCCGCGCCCGGTGCGAGACCCTGCTCTTCTCCCCGAGAGCGAGTTCGGCGAGGGTCCTTCCCTCCCATTCGAAGATGGGGTCATATCCAAACCCCTCTTTTCCCCTGGGTGCGACCACCTGGCCGTCAATCCTGCCCCGGAACACCGAGATACCCCGCCCGTCTGCAAATGCGACCGCGGTCTCAAACCAGGCGCGGTTATCCGGCACCCCTTTCATCAGGCGGAGAATGCCCGGGTTGCCGATGGTCTTCTGGACATATGCGGCATACGGGCCCGGAAAGCCGCCGAGCGCCGGGATGCAGAAGGCGGTGTCGTCAGTCAGGAGCGGCCGCTGCAGTATGCCATAGGCATATTCCGCCTTCTTTGCCGCGATCGTCCCCACGTCGTCGTCCCTGACTTCAGGGCAGTCGAGCGGGACGCACTCGACCTCCGCCACGCCGGAAAAGAACTGCGCGATCTCTTGCGCCTTGTGCGGGTTGCCGGTGACGACCGCGAACTTCACAGGTAGCGCCCCCTCTGCCCGATCTCGTGCTCGCGCGCAAGCACCTCGTCGGCGCCGCTGAATGCGGCCCGGTACCCTTCACAGAACGCCTGCCTGAGCGCGGGGTATGCGTCCGTAGTGCTCTCGAGGGTCTGGAAGAGGACGTGCAGATCGACACCGCGTGCCTCGATCTCGCCGGATACCATGGAGAGGCCAAAATCGATCAGCACGCACTGTGCGTCCCGCATGATCATGTTGCTGGTCGTCAGGTCCCCATGCACAATTCCTGCGGAATGGAGCCGGCCCACCGTCTCTCCTGCAAGGCGGAGGTTCTCGTCATAAAGCGTCTCCTTCAACAGCTGCCCCCGGACCTTCTCCATCACGAGCGTATCCGGTGTCACGTCACTGATCACGGGAGTCGGCACCCCGGCGCGCCGGGCCATGGAGATCAGCCGAGCCTCAGCCCTCGTCCTCTCTGCGATGAGCCGGAGATCCAGGGCATCCTGGCGGTACCGCTTGCGCACCCGGCGTTTCTCTACACAGTCCCCGGTGAGGGTGACGACCGCTTCCGCGCCACGGGCTGTTGCCTGCTCCCCCACCGCTCCCTGCCGCTTCACCCCTCCGCGCGATCCATTCCTCCAGGTGACCTCCACCTGGTCTGAACGAAACCCCGGATTGACCCGGGTCTCGCCGGGGTCCATGGCGCACCCTGCCTCGAGCATGATCCTTCCGGTGTACGCGATCATGGCGCCGTTGTCTCCCATGTATTTCGGCGGGGGGACATGGAGAGTCGCACCCCTCTCCCTGCACATGATCGAGAGCATCTCCTGGAGCCGCCGGTTCACTCCCACCCCCCCTACGAGGAGCACCTCGTCTTTCCCGGAGTGCGCGAGGGCCCGCTCCGTCACCTCCACGCACATGGCAAACGCCGTCTCCTGGAGGCTGTAGCAGACATCCTCGATTGGGGCACCCTGCTGCTCCCTGGCCGCGCTCACAAGGCCTGAGAACGCGAGGTCCATTCCCTTGACTGTATAAGGAAGGTCGAGGTAGGACCCGCCATCGGCCAGTGCCTCGATGGCCGGGCCACCGGGGTGCGGGAGGCCCCGGCTCCGCGCGAACTTGTCGAGGGCGTTGCCAAGGCCGATGTCAAGTGTCTCCCCAAAGATCCTGTAGCGGCCGTTCAGGTACCCGATCACCTGGGTGTTCGCACCGCTTGCGTAGAGGACCGCGGGGTCATCGCACCCGGTTGCAAACCGGCCTATCTCCACGTGCGCCACGCAGTGGTTCACCCCCACCAGCGGCACGTCCAGCGAGATCGCAAGAGCCCTCGCCGCAGTCGCGACCGTGCGCAGGCACGGGCCAAGGCCCGGACCCATGGAGAAGGCGACGCCCGAGATCCTTGACGGGTCAATGAGTACCTTCCCTATCACGTTCTTCATCTCGGAGGCGTGGTGCTGCGCAGCCTCCCTCGGGTGGATCCCCCCCTGGGGAGGCAGGTACGGTTTCGAGTACAGGGCGACGAGATCTTCTTCAAAAAGAGCGGCGCTGAGGTTCCAGGCCGTACCCTCGATCCCCAGGACCTGCCCGGGGACAGGTGTGTGTCTCCTGTTCATGTGAAGATGGCGGGGATTACTGTGTCACCTGATATAAAGAGAGGAACAGGGCAGGCAGGTATTACCCGAATGAAAATGCCTGCGGCATTTTCATGCAGCCTTCTTGAACTCGGTATACCCGCACTTGCCGCATGCTGCCCGGTCCGGGTGGTCGGCAAGGATCACGCCGGGGCCGCACCTGGGGCAGTACTTCCTGGAGAACGAGACCTTCCCCCCCTCCACCTTGTAGTATGCGCCCCTCCTGGCCGACGGGGCCTTCGCCTTCTTCTTTGCCGCCATCCTCAGGCACCCTCTTCCTTTTGCTTGGGCATTCCCCTGTTCATGAGATAGGCACGCTCGATCTGGTTGCGCCGCTCCTCGCTGTCATAGACCCTTGCGCTGCCTGTGCAGGCGGTCAGGCCAAAGCTTGTCTTCAGCGAGTCCACCACCACCCGGCTCTCCTGGACGTTCATCAGTGCGGCGATCTTTCCGAGTATCTGCTTCCTTGAAGGAGTCGGGCCGTCGAACCGGAGCGAGAAGTTGAGTTCCCGCCGCCCGAGCAGTTCGTTCCTGGTATCCCTGGTGACCTCAAATTCCATCGGTATCCTCTTATTATACGCAGTGAAGTTATTTATATTCTATCTCGTGCCCGTCCCGCCGGGAAAAACCAGTCAATATTCCCCTGATTCTTCAATAAAGCAGTCAAGGAGCGATTTTGCGGTTCTCCTCGCCTCTTCATCGATCTCCCTGACGACGACTCCCTGGCAAGGCTGGCCATACAGGACCCATATCCCTTCCGGGGCCACGAGTACGAGGGGAATGACAGCGAGGTCCTCCTCGCCTTCCACGACGACAAGTGCGGGGGGGCTGGCGACTGCCTTCTTCAATGCCTCGACCAGCATCCCCGTGATGGTCCCCGGTGGGTTTCTCGCATGAAAGACCGTGGGAAATACTTCGGGGGTACGCCCGCAGGGTGACCTCATCGTGTGGCCGTCTACCACTGCAAGGTCCGGGATGATGCCCATCGAGAGCACGTTCCCGGTGACGATGTCGCCTACCGTGTAGATGCGTCTCCCCGGAAGCTCTTCGGCGAGATCGGCAATATCCGGGACGAGTGTGCCAAAAGGTGATCGGAAAAGGTGGCGGTGGCTCTCGGGCAGGCGGAGCATCAGCGGACCTTCAGCGCATACCTGCCGGGAAGGGTGATGTTCATCTTCCTGGCAACCTCGGAGCGCTTGGGGTCGATGATGACAAGGTATCCTGCCCAGTCAGTGGAGAGGTTCGCGCTCCCGCACACGGCGCAGGCCTCGCCCTCCACGACCCTGTGGCATTCCCTGCAGACATGGACCAGTTTCTTCCTAACGGCCGCCACGCTCGCCACCCCTCTCCTTCTCTTTCTCCTTCTCCTTTGCCATGTCCTCCTCGAGCCAGCGCGCGGTTCCAAGGCCGGACTGGCGCATGGTCAGGCCGATTTTGCTGTCGCGGGGTTCCCGTTCGTTCAGCGAGAGCGTGACCACGCGCACGCGTACGGGTTCGCCGACACCGATGAACCGCTTGGACTCCTGGCAGATCAGCCGGGCATTCTTCTCATCGTAGTTGATATATTCGTCGGAGATCTGGCTCACGTGGAGCATCGCATCGATGGGGCCAAGGCTCACGAACGCACCGAAACTGGTCGTCTCCACCACCAGGCCCTCGAGCACCTCCTGGAGGGCCAGGCGGAGCACCACCGCCTCGAAGTCCACGTCGTAATAGACCGCGCCGTCACCGGGAACGATCTCCCCCTCTCCGATCCCCTGCACCTTCGTGATGGCGATGAAGATCCCTATCTCCTTGTCAATGCTCCCCTCCAGGTGCTCCTGCAGCACGTCCAGGATCACTCTCGTGAGGTCCTCGCCAAGCCGGTTGGGAGGTACCCGTACCTTGTCCGCCAGTTGCATCTTGTAATACATGCGCCGCTCTCTCCCGCTATCTCCTCAGTATATCAAGTTTTTTCTGCTGCATAAGGGTGATCACCGGTATTCCGATTGCGAGGAGCGTGTCGCGGAGTCCCCGGTCGTTCGTGAATACCATGCACCCGTGCTCTCCTGCGAACCGGGCGATCTTCTCGTCGACTGTCCCGTCCCGGTACCCGCTCTCCGTCTCCGCGCATTCCCGGGAGAGGAGAAGGGCAGAACGGGCAGCGCTCCCCCCTCTTCCGCGGCCCCTGGAGAGTCCTTCCAGCTCCTGGAGCACTTCTGTCAGTATCAATGGTTCATATGCCCCAATAAGGTTTCTCAACTCTTCGAATATATCAACCCTGAACTGGAAGGGGATCATCAGGGAATTGGTATCGAAGAGGACCTTCACTCGGTCAGCACGCCCATCCCGATCAGACGCCATCTCCCTCCCAGCTGGCGGCTGATGGCGATCCTGGCCCCTATCTCCGCACATACCGGCCGTTTCAGGGTGACCTCCACCACGTCCTTCTTGGTGTTTACGACGACCCCGACCGTGACTGCCGTTCCCACCGAGAGCATCAGGGGCTCGTGATGCTTGAGTGGCTCGATCAGCATCTCGCTGCTCACGCCCACCACCCGCTCCATCAGCGTGACCCGGAACCGCGCCTTCTCCCACACGGGGGGGAGTTTTCCGGGGTGTCCGGCGACCTGCCCCGCAAGGGCGTCGCTCTTTGTCAGGGCCGGGTCAAGCTTGGTGCCGATCCCGAGGAGGCCTCCCGGTGTCGCCTCGACCACTTTCTTTGAACCCGCATTGATCGTGGTGATCTTGGTCTCGATGGGCTCCCAGCGTATCCGGTTCTCTGCCTGGACCTGCCTCCCCGGCCTGATCTCGACATCCTCCGCCTCTTTTAATACTCCCCGGATCAGCGAGCCGCCGATCACCCCTCCCTTGAGGTCGCGCCAGCTGGAGCCGGGCTTGTTGATGTCAAACGACCGCGCCAGGAGCATCATGGGTTCCGCATTCGGGTCGCGGTCCGGGATGGGGATGGTCTGGTCGAGGGCCTGGACGAGCGCGCCCATGTTGATGACCTTCTGCGCGGAGACCGGGATGATAGGCGCGTTCTCGGCGATGGTCCCCCTGACAAAGCTCTTGATCTGCTCATAGTGCTTCAGCGCTTCCTTCTGGGGCACCACGTCGATCTTGTTCTGGACGATCACGATCTTCTTTATCCCTACGAGTTCAAGCGCCATAAGGTGCTCTTTTGTCTGGGGCTGGGGACAGGTCTCGTTCGCCGCGATGACGAGCATCGCCCCGTCCATCAGCGCAGATCCCGAGAGCATCGTCGCCATGAGCGTCTCGTGGCCCGGTGCATCCACGAATGAGACGGACCGGAACGGCACCGCCTTGCCGCCGCATACGGGGCACTCAGGCTGGGTCCCGAAGGCCTCGGCACCCTCACAGCGTTCGCAGCGGTAGAATGTGGCATCTGCATATCCCAGGCGGATGGAGATCCCCCGCTTGATCTCCTCGCTGTGCCGGTCTGTCCAGGACTCGGTAAGGCCATACACCAGTGTTGTCTTCCCATGGTCCACGTGCCCGACTACGCCGATATTCACGCTGGGAATTGTTACGTCATGCAATGCCGATCAAACCTCGCTGATCTATATAAGAACAATCCTACTTAATACCCTGCGAGCAGCGGTTTACAACAAATGACATGGTGTTTTTTTGGCCCTGCCCGGTGAATGGCTCGTGGATTCGGTCCCCCTGCATCCTTGCGGCGGGGCAGCTTCAGGGGTCGTCCCCATCTCCTGCCGGTATGCACACTCTCTTGTAATGCGGAGGGTAGGGGAGGAGCCCGCACTCCCTGAGCGGGTCCCTGATGACCACTGATCCATCCTCGCGGCCCGCAACGGTGAGATATGAGTGGTAGGCGACCCTCTGCACTTCCGGGTCCCCTGAGTGCCTCTCTATACATCCCGGCCCGACTCCGTCGTGCCTTGGGAATGACGCCAATTTCCGGTCTATCTTCAAGGGGCCCGCGGAGTAGACCTCAAAGAAGCCTTCCGACTCCCGGATCACGAGCCATTTCAGGGGGTTGAGCGTGGGGATGACAAGTCCCGGGTGCCTTGCCGTGACCACTGCCCTCATAGCCGCGTGAGCCACGATAAAAACCCCGATGAAGCCCATGTAGGCGTGCAGCGTGCCGATGCCGGCATGGCCGGAGAGGTACGCCAGGAGGAAGCAAAGGCTCGTTCCGAACAGCACGAGGCTTGGGCCCGGGAATATCCCCGCGGAATACTTCCTGGTCCGTGCAGGGTAGAGGAGGGGGATCCCGGGAAATGCGAGGGCATCGAGGGCGAGGTGCGTGAGTGCCCCCGCGAAGGCAAGTGCCCATGCAATGGCCAGGACCTGCGCACCGGCATACCCCTGGCCTGCCACGAACTGCCAGGCCTGGAACCCGGCCGCGATCCCTGCGGCAATTGCCGCCGCGCCCGGGATGCTGTGGGTGAACCCCCCGTGGGAGAAGACACAGAGGCGGGGGTCGCGGTCAGAGAACCGCCTGTGGAGGATGTCGGTATCCGGGAGGGTTGCCCCCAGCACCGCGAAGAGGAGCGGCAGGCCCGGGAACGGTGCATGGAACAGAAGGATTGCGACCAGGCCGTGGGTGATGCTATCCACAATCCCCCCCGCGGTGGTCCAAAGAGAACGCGCAACCGTCCAAGGTCAAGGAGCCGTGCCCCGGGGCAGTCGGTTCACCCGCCCGGCTGCCTGACCAGTACGACCGTGAGGTTGTCATTGCTCCCGTTCTGGAACGCTTCGTACACGAGTTTCCGGCAGGCGTCCTCGAGGTCATCTCCCCTCTCCTTCACGATCCCGTGGATGCGGGCATCTTCCACGAACCGGCTGATACCGTCCGAGCAGAGGATCAGGAATCCCTGGGGTATGATCGCCTCGTGCATCCCGGCCCCGGGGTCATGGAGAACCGGGTCCTCCGGCTCCTCCCCCGGCGCGGACCCCGTGCCTCCTGATGGAGCATAAGGCATGAAAAAGACCTTCCGCTGCCCCGGGCTGCTCACCAGGCACTCGCCTGCCGGCCCTACCAGTGCAATCGTCATGGCAACCGCCGGGGGATCGCTCCCGGGATTTGCCTCCTGAGAGAAGAAGAGGGCCTCGTCTGCGCAGGCAAGGAGCGATTCCACAATCTCAACCAGGGACCCGCGGCATTCTCCCCCTCCGCCACGCAAGGAATTGACTGCCACCTCCGCGGCGCTCGGTCCTGTGGAGGGCCCTCCCATCCCTTCCGCCACGGCAAAGATGCAGACGCCGTCCTTCTCAATGGCAAGGCACGCGTCCTCGTTCCTCTCCCGCAGGCCTTTCTCCGAGTGTGCGAAATACGAAAGGGAAGACATGCGCTCATCTACACAATCGGCTCATATGACCTATAAAAGTACTGAATGCCTGCACATCGAAATGGGCATCTTGGGATGCGGTAGCATGAAGTAGCACTCAGGGATGCTTTTTTTCCGAAGTTTTAAGTACTTATATATGTGAGATCCCATGTGGAGAGGAAAAAAACCATGACTATCGATACCGAACTCTCGAGGATCGGGATATCGCTTCCGAAAAACCTTCTCGATAAATTCGACGAGATCATCAATTACCGGGGGTATTCATCGCGTTCGGAGGGCATCCGGGACGCCATCCGCAACTATATCACCTATTACAAGTGGATGTCGGATGTCAAGGGGGAGCGCCAGGGCGTGATCACCATGATCTACGACCACGACCAGAGGAACCTCCTCGCCACCCTCACCGATATCCAGCACGAGTTCATGGGTATCATCCAGGCATCGCTCCATTCCCACGTGACCCATGACCGGTGCCTGGAAGTGGTGCTTGTCAGGGGAGACGGGTCAGAACTCAAGACCCTGGCCGAGCGGCTCATGTCCCAGAAGGGGGTCGAGTCGGTGAAACTCACCACCATACCGGTGACTGACTAGCCCCCACCCTCGCAGCTCTGGTCCGTGTGGGAGATGGCCTCCTGGAACCCGGTCGCCGAGAGGAATTCCCGCTCTTTTTTCAGCTGGTCCATCCGGTCATCCCTGCCAGCCTTCGACCGCTCACCCGCAACCCCTGCGGGGACCAGCTGGTCGACGCGGTAGCGCAGGTGGGTCGAGTCCAGTTCCGCGAATACCCTGCCCATCTCGTTCTCCAGGGCGACCACGCGGCCGGTGGTCCCCGTCCTCGGGTAGCGCACCCGCATCCCTATCTCCACTTCGTCAGCCTGCATACACTCTCTCCCGCGCTTGGAAACTATAAAACTCTTCCCGGTTTTACGGGTATTGATGGAATGTGAACTGAACCGGGTCGAGAAGCGCTTCTTCCATGGTACTCACCGGGCGCGAACTCCGGGAGAGACCGCGAAGGTTGCCCGCCCCCTGATGAAGTCCATCGGGGCCGGCCCGGTCAAAGAGATCACCGGGAACGACCGGGTGGGAATACCCTGCTGCACTGCCTCCCGCCGCAGGGTCCCCAGGGGGGGGACCGGCGTTCACCCCGGGATGGGGGTGGACCTTCCCCTCGCCAGGGTCTCTGCCATGATGGCGGCAATCGAGCGGTTCTCGGGAGAGTACCACGGGGACCGGATGGAATTTTCCAGTTACGAGGAGATGGGAGTCGCCAGGGCAGTCGACCCTGATTCGCTCATCCTCCCACGACCGCTCGAGCGGGGGGAGAAGCTGCACTGGACGCCCGGCGCAGACATCATGCACTGCGAGCAGGTCATGGTCCCAAGCAACGCGGTCTTCTTTCCCTACGATACGCTTGGGATGACCATGCCTCTCTTCCAGAGCGATCCTTCCGGCCTTGCCAGCGGAAACGTGCGCGAGGAGGCGATCCTCCACGGGCTCCTCGAGCTCCTGGAGCGGGACGCGATGAGCCGCGCGGAGCGCAAGAGGGACATGGGAAAGCGGCTCGCGATCGACACCGAAGGATTAGCCCGGACGCTCCTTGACAGGTTTGCCGCGGCGGGCATCGCCATCCACCTCTGGCTCCTCGAGGGCAGGACCAGGGTCCCGGTGGTCGCCGCCGCCGCAGACGACCAGGTCGCAAAGGACCCCTCGCTCCTGATGATGGGCTCGGGATGCCACCCCGACCCCGAGATCGCGGCGGCGAGGGCGCTGACCGAGGTGGCATTCAGCCGTGCCGCGTATCTCCTTGAAAGGACCACCTCCTCCCACAGGGAGTTGCTCCTCGCAAGGGCGGGGTACGAACGGATGAAGCGGATCAACAGGGAGTGGTTTGCCGATGCCCCTGAGGTCCAGGTCTCGTCTCTCCCTGATGTGAGCTCCCAGTGGATCGACGAGGATATCTCGCTCATCCTTGACGACCTGCGTTCACGCGTTGACCGGGTATGCGTGGTCGACCTTCCAAGGACCCCGGTCCCCGTCGTCAGGGTGGTGGTCCCCGGCCTCGAAGTCTCGCACCTCCACAAGGACAGGGTTGCAAGGAAGCAGGGATAGCGCTGCCCGTCCCCTTCAGATCATCACTCTCCTGAGGAGCCGGGCGACCCTCTTTGTACTCTCCCGCGGGGGAATCTCCGGCATCTCCGGCGATCGCCCCTCCTTCAGCACTCCTAGGACATGGGCGATCGCATCCCCGAGCGAGGGGCCGTATCCCCCCTCGAGGACCAGTGCCAGGGGTCCGGGGCTCGCGTCCCTGATGATCGCGGCAAGGAGCCCGAAATCTTCCGGGGAGAGCCGCATTGACCCCTTTGGATCGTCGTCCAGGGGGTCCTGGCCCGCAGATACGATCACCACGTCGGGGTGGAAATGGGACAGCGCGTCTGCGAACACCTCGGAGAAGATGAGGGCGTAATCGCCGATTCCTCCCCCGGCCGAAAGGGGGGCGTTCAGGGTGAGGCCCCTCCCCCTCCCTTCACCGATCTCGTCGATCCATCCGCTCCAGGGGAACACGTTCTGCTGGTGGATCGAGCAGAAGAGGACACGGTCGCTCTGGTAGAATATCTTCTGGGTGCCGTTCCCGTGGTGGAGGTCCCAGTCGACGATGGCGACCCGGTCGACGCGTTCGAGCGCCCAGGCCGCCGCCACCGCCGCGTTGTTGAAGAGACAGAACCCCATGGCCCGGTCCGGCTCTGCGTGGTGGCCCGGGGGGCGGACCAGGGCAAAACAGTGCTCTCCTTCCAGCGCGAGGCGCGTTGCGGCAATCGCCGACCCGGCTGCGTAGAGCGCGACCTGGTAGGAGTCCTCGGTGATGTAGGTGTCCATGTCCAGGTAACGCCGTCCTCCGTACCCGCACAGCTCCTCGATCATCCGGATGTGCCGGGGATGGTGCACGCGGG
>CAZRCH010000051.1:0-13027 GCA_964598545.1 uncultured Methanolinea sp.
AAAGGTTGTTATCGGTTATTTGGAGAGGATCTCCTTGATAATCTCTCCATATGCGGGTCGCGTGATTGCGACGCCGATCACCACGCCGATGATCGTGATGAGTGCAAAGCCCCGGAGGCTCGAGAGGTCCATCAACGCCAGCGGTATCATCGCAAAGATCACGGTGAATGCCGAGACCAGGATGATCCCGAGTGCCCTCGCAAGGCGCTTCTTGTAGAGCGTGGGAGACGGGACCTTTCCTTCGTGCAGGATCTCGTCGGTGATGATCACCAGCTGGTCGATCCCGGTTCCCATCACCGCGATCAGTGCGGCTATCGCGGCAAGGTCCAGTTGCTGGATGAGCGTTGCGATCCCAAGGAGGATGACGATCTCGGTGAGGTTGGTCCCGATCATGGGAAGGACGATGCTCGGTTCCCGGTAACGGTAGTATATGACTACTCCCACCGCAATCGCTGCGGCGACGAACGCTACCACGCACATCATCCTGAAGAAGTCTGAGAGGGCTGCGGGCACGTAGCCGGAACCCGCGACTGTCACGTCCACCGGCAGCGCCCCTGCCCTCAGGTGGATCTCGAGGTTCTTTGCCGATTCGAGCCCGGCGGCGCCCGTCCCGGTCGATGCATAGAGTTGCCGGATGGGTTCTATGGCGAGTTTTGCGGCGAGGTCACCGGAGAGCGGCGCACTGTAGACCACGTTTCCGTCAAGGACCATGTCAAGGTAGTGAGCATCAGGATTGCTCACCGCTCCCGTGGCAATCGCGCCCTGCTGGAACTTCCTTGCCCCCTCCTCGGAGAGAGTGAACGAGACGCCCCAGACCGGACTGCCAGGGGGCTCGTGGCTCGGGACCCCGACAGTGGTGATCGTATCACCGTAGAGCACGTGCTCGGTCTGATTCCCCGTCGTGTGGATCCGGATCTCGAACTTGCCCTGTGTTCCGACGATCTCCTTGGCCTGCGAGAGGCTCACTCCTGCAAGCTCGACGCGGATATAGTGGGAGACGCCGGAGAGGCCGGTGAGTGGGTTGACCCTCGCGTCCTTTGTGCCGAGCGCATTTAACTTGTTCTCAAGGATCCGCTTAACGTCGTCTGCGGTCTCCCTTGTGACGCCCTGTTCATACGAGGTCAGCTTACCTCCTGCAGCCGCGAATATCGTTCTGAGAGTATCTTCGGGGTAATAGCTCCTGATCTCCAGTTTATTCTCGTCAATCAGGTAGATCTCAGCATCAAGTTGCTTCTGGAGGTCTGTCACGAAATCTTCGACGGGCCTGTCTGTCTCGAACCCTACCACCTCGGCCTTGAACTCCATCTGGAGCCAGGTACCTTCCTGGAGGTCGAGACCGTACTGGAGGTTGGTGGTGAACTTCCCGTCTTCGAACCTGGGGCCGATTGCAATTGCAGACGCCACCAGAAGGAGTATCATGAGTGCGACCTGCCAGTGCTTCAGGCAGGCCACCAGTTTGCTGTCGCTCATTTTCCACCCCTCTTCAAGACGTACCACTTGATTATTCCCGCGTTCGTCAGCCAGGTGTTCATCATGTCCAGAACAAGCCCGATGAGGAGCACCGTTGCAATCTCCCAGATGACGGTGATCTGGCCCGCAAACGCGACAACCCACATTGCCGCGACCGCGGCAAGCGTCGTAGTGGTCATGATGATTCCCGTCTTGAATGCCCCGGAAAGTTTCTCTTCAAGTTTGCCCTGGCGTTTGAGGACCCGCATGGTGAGGAGGATATCAGAGTCCACCGAGTACCCGATCAGCATGAGGAGCGCGGCAACAGTGGGGAGCGAGAGGTCGATTCCCACCAGGCTCATACCCGCAGCAGTCATGGCGATATCAGTGAATGCACAGAAGATTACCGCCACAGAAGGCACGAAGGTGCGGAAGGCCAGGAACACCACGATCGCCATGCCGATAAATGAGATGATCAGGGCAATCAGGGCCTGCTCCTGGAGAGTCTTCCCGAATGATGCACCTATCTGGTCGATCTTGGCGTCGGGGTATTCCGCCCCGATGAGAGCGGCAAGTGACTGCACGGATGCATCGTCCATGGGCCCGAACTTGAGGTATTTCCCGTTGTTCACCCCTTCTCCCACCGAGAGGAGGGGGTACCCCTGGAACTTCTGCTCCAGCTGCCCTGGCGTATCGGTCGTAAAAAGAGTGACCGAGGTACCTCCCGAGAAATCGATTCCCGGTCGGACCGGCATCCCGGTAGTGGCCATATTGTACCCGAGAATGGCCAGCGAGAGGATGAGGATGACCATGGGGATCATCACCATCTGCCGGGGTGTGTATTTGTTCACATCATACTCGATGAGTCCCATAGCCCAGTACTTTGGCTACTCAGGAGTAAAATCCTTCGGGAAGCCGAAGATCCGCGCTCATTTTCCGGGGCCGGCAGAAGCCGCCGTCCAGGCCCCCACACCCTCCAGGAGATAAATATCCCCGGGGGACTCCACACCCCCCTTTATGAAAGGGAGAAAAGAAAATCCTTATATAAATCTTATGGTCAGTACCATTTCATGAGATCTCCGCACGAGATCAAGGCTGTCATAGAAGGCCGGCTGCGGATGTACCTTTCCAGGGACCATACCGGGATCAGGCGTGCCATGCTCCAACTCTTTCTCAAGGTTAAATCCCTCACCATCGCGAAGATCTGCGAATACCTCAACAGGAGGTTCAACATCAGTTACCACTCGGTTGCCGCGATGGTGGGAATCATTGCATCCCGCATTGGCATCCTTCACGTGAACAAGAACCGTGAAGGCACTCACAGTGTATACCAGCTCAAGGAGCAGTATACAGACCTGGTCGCAAAGATCGTGGGGACCACCTGATCCGCCTCATCATAATTTTTTTACCGTTTCCGGTCGATGTGATGAGAATCATGTACGTAAGACCCAATACCCGCACTCTCCCGGAAGAGATCAGTGTCAATGAGGATGTGGCAGAATATATCGACCGGAGGGGATGCGACTTCCGGATATGCACCTCCTGTGGAGGCCCGCTCCTCCTCCCCGTCAGCATGAAGCCCCCGAAAGCGACCGATCTCCAGGTCAGGGCAGGGGACCACACGATTTTTATCTCTATTCACCAGGCCCGCTACCTCCACTCTATTCACCGGGGCATGCTGCCGATGTTCCTGGACCAGATCGAGGACAATTCGCCGGGACATGAGTTTTAAGGAACTTGAGCACACCGCCGACGCGAAGGTCAGGGTGAAGGCCGGAACGCTTGAGGAACTCTTCTCCGAGGCGGGGCGTGCGCTGATGCAGGTGATGTATGGCCGTCCAGGCAAAGACGGCCGGACGCACCCTGTCGCGGTCCGGGGAGACGACCTTGAATCGCTCATGCACGCGTATCTCTCCGAGCTGCTCTTCATCACCGAGGTGGAGGGGCTCGTGATATCCGGGGCTGACCTTCGCATCGGCGAAGGATTTGTCGAGGGGGTGGTCAGGGGAGAGCCCTTCTCGATGGAGGCCCATAATGAAGGCCGCGGCGTGAAGGGGATCTCCTACTCAGGCCTCTCCATAGTCCATGATCAGGAGTCTTATATACTGGATGTCATCTTTGATGTGTGAATGACCATGCTGCCAGGAATACAGAGGCTGGGTGAATTCGAATGGCAGGTTCCGGTCGGATATGTCCCGGGGATGCGGGTGCCCGGGCTGTTCTTCCTCTCCGAAGCCCTTGCCGGGACTCTCGAAGAGGGGGCAGTCCAGCAGCTTGCGAATGTTGCCACCATGCCCGGTATTGTGCGCCAATCTCTCGCAATGCCCGACATTCACTGGGGATACGGGTTTCCCATTGGCGGAGTCGCAGCCTTCTCGCTTGATGAGGGGGTCATCTCGCCGGGAGGAGTGGGTTTTGACATCAACTGCGGCGTTCGGCTGCTTGCCACCCCTCTCCGGGAAGAGGAGCTTGGAAAGCGGAGGGAACTGGTAGAACGCCTTTTCGGTGCGGTTCCGACCGGCGTCGGGGGGAAGAGCACGCTTCGGCTCTCAAACCGGGAACTCGACCGCATGCTCGTTGAAGGGTCCTCCTGGGCGGTCAGGGAAGGGTACGGCATGGACGAGGACATCCGGGTGTGCGAGCAGGAAGGATGCATGAAAGAGGCCGACCCTGCAGCCGTCTCCCAGAAAGCCCGCCAGAGGGGCATGCCGCAGAGCGGCACCCTTGGATCAGGGAACCACTTCCTAGAGGTGCAGGTCGTCAGGGAGGTGTATCACCCGGAGGCCGCAAGGGCGTTTGGCATCTGCCAGGGGCAGGTCTGCATCATGATCCATTGCGGGTCCCGCGGCCTCGGGCACCAGGTCTGCACCGACCACTTGAGGGCCCTTGAGGCGGCCACGAGGAGATACCGGATCACGCTTCCGGACCGCCAGCTTGCCTGTGCGCCGATCGACTCGCCCGAGGGGAGGGACTACTTCGGAGCGATGGCGGCCTCGGCGAACTATGCCTGGGCAAACCGCCAGGTGATCATGCACTATACCCGGAAAGTGCTGGAGGAACTCTATGGCGTTGCCTACAAAGATATGCACATGGTCTACGATGTGGCCCACAACGTGGCCAAGATGGAGGAGCACCTCGTCGGCGGGACGAGGATGAAGGTCTGCGTGCACAGGAAAGGGGCGACAAGGGCATTTGGGCCCGGTGCACCGGACCTTCCCGCCGCATACACATCAGTCGGCCAGCCCGTCATCATCCCCGGGAGCATGGGGAGCCCCTCGTTCCTCCTCCGCGGCACGAGTGGCGCGATGGAGAAGACCTTCGGGAGCACCTGCCACGGTGCGGGAAGGGTGATGAGCCGGACGCAGGCAAAGAAGCGGCTCACCGGCAGGGAGATCAGGGACGCCCTCGGGAAGGAGGGCATCATTGTGAAGGCGCCGAGCGATGCGGCCATTGCCGACGAGGCACCTGAGGTCTACAAACCGAGCATGGAGGTGGTCCGCGTCGTGCACGAGGTCGGCATCTCCCGCCTCGTTGCCCGGTTCGAACCCCTGGGAGTGATCAAGGGATGAGCAACCGCTGTGCGTTGCTCTGGGACGAGAAGATCGTCTTCTCCCGCCTCCTCGAGGAGTGCGGCCTCACCTGCGAGCATGTCACCCCCCACCTCCTTGCGGCGCCATTCTACAGGGGACGATATTCCACCCTGATCATCCCTGCGGGTTTTGCGAATCCCGCGTATTCACGACTCCTGCCGGCATTGCGGGCGTCTTCGGGTCGTATAAGGAGATACGTCGAATCAGGGGGAAAACTCATCGTGTTCGGGGCGGGTATCGATCGGGCAGATGCGTACGACTGGCTGCCGTTCGAAATCACCTACTGCCACCTGCACCAGAAGGGAGGACTCGAATGCGTGTCGTCGCACCGCTGTGCCTCGATTTTTGAAGGGTATGATCCCGCGTCCATCGAGAGTGACGGGTACTTCTCCTTGCATGCAGGAGAGGTCATTGCAAAGATGGGTGAGGGTGCGGTGCTGATCAGGGGCGGCGTGGGCGAGGGAGAGGTGGTTGCCACCACAATCCACGAATACCCATCCAGGGGATTTCTCGGGGAATTCTGCCGGGGTTCAGTGGAAACATTCTTGTGACTGGAAATCAGGGATTTAGTGTAGTGATCCACGTATGAACCGCTTCATCCTCTCAGCAGATTCCGGGCCGGAGGATCTCGAACCACTGGGACGGGCACTCCACGAACTCCTTAACCGGCTCCCCATTACCGCGCGATCCCTCGAGCGGCCGGGCATCAGGATCGAGGAGGGGCGGGTGATCGATTCGAATTATACGGGCCCTATACTGGAACGTGTGCTGCACGAGAACCGGGTACTCAAGGTCACCCCTGACAGGGGGGCCTACCGGGGCGTCCCTGTCGTCGTCGGACCTGTCAGGGACACGGAAGGGGTTCCGATTGCAGCCATCGGGATCGTGGACATCACCGGGATATTCGACCTGGCCACACTCATGGAGCACCAGTCGGAGATCATGAAGCAGGTATGTGGGAAGGATCCGTGCCCTCTGCCCGGAGAACAGGTCGTGGCAAAAAGGTAGGCACTATGTACCAAGCAGCATTCAGGGTCCTGGAGGTGCTCGAGAAGAGCGAGGGGCCTGTTTCAGGTGAGGCGATCAGCAATACCCTTGGGATATCCCGCTCGGCGGTGTGGAAGCACATCAAGGAGCTCATTGACATGGGCTACGAGATCACCGCGTCCCACCGGGAGGGCTACCGCCTCAAGAAGAGCAGCAACCGGCTGCTCCCCTACGAGGTGCACAAGAAGCTCCGGACCAGCTTCATGGGCAAGAAGATGCGCTACTTCGAGAGCACGACGTCCACGAACTGGGTGGGCAGGCAGATGGCAGAAGAGCAGGACCCCGGGTCGCTGCACGGGATGGTGATCATCGCCGAGCAGCAGACCGGGGGGATCGGGAGGCTGGGGAGGTCATGGGTCTCTCCCCGGGGAGGGATCTGGGCCACCGTGGTGGTCAAGCCGAAGATCCCCATCGAGAGGGTCTTCATGATCACCATGGCCGGAGCGATCGCAATCGCCAGGGCGCTCCGGAAGGAGTACGACCTCGGGGCGCTGATCAAGTGGCCGAATGACATTTACATCGGCGACAGCAAGGTTGCAGGTCTCCTCCTCGAGATCTCCGCCGAGGCCGACCAGATTCACTACGCGGTCCTGGGCCTTGGGGTGGATGCAAACGTCTCCCCGACCGATCTCTCCGGGCTGCCGAATGCCGTCACTTCCGTCAGCCTCGAAGTGGGCCACGACGTGGATCGCCCGGCCCTCCTCGCCCGCATCCTGAAGGAGTTCGAGAGCCGCTACCTCCTGCTTGAAGCGGGGGAGTACGAGTCGATCGTCAGGGAATGGAAGAGCCTCTCCTGCACCCTGGAGCACCGGGTCCGTGTCAGTACCCTCAAGACCTGTATCGAGGGGGAGGCGATCGACATCGACGAGTACGGCGCACTTCTCATCCGCAAGGACAACGGGAAAGTCGAGCGCGTGATAGCCGGCGACTGTACTCAGCAGTAACGTTCTTCTCGTCAACCACGAATTTATTTCGGGTTGACAATGAACCACCGCCGCTATCGTGCGCTCTCCATTGCCCATACAGGGGCTTTCACTGCGTTTCTTGCGGCCGGCTCATGGATCTCCATCCCCTTTGTCCCCGTTCCTTTCACCCTCCAGACGCTCTTTCTCTTCCTCGCCGCAGGGATCATGGGGAGGTATGCGGTGGTTCCGGTCTCCCTGTACCTCCTGATGGGAGCCATGAACCTCCCGGTATTTCACAGCGGCACTGCAGGCATAGGGGTATTCCTTGGGCCAACGGGCGGATACCTTGTGGGGTTCATTCCTGCGGCACTCCTCGCGGGAATCGGGTACGAGTGCAGGCCCCGCCTCGCGAGGTATGCCGGGATGGCGGCAGGCCTTTGCGCGCTCTACGCCTGCGGGGTGGCATGGCTCTCCTTCTCGACCGGGTTGTCACTGGAGATGGCACTGCTTCTCGGGGCGGTCCCCTTTATTCCCGGCGACATCCTGAAGGCAGCGGTCGCATCCCTCGTCACTGATCGCATCGCCAGGCTGGGGGCAGGGAAGCATGCGGGCATCGAGGGTGAAGGGCAGAGGCCGGCACGATGATCCGGATCAATGGGCTCCGCCACGGGATCCTCGATATTCCTTCCCTTCTTGTCCCAGCCGGGTACACAGCGGTCATCGGGCCGAACGGGAGCGGCAAGACCACGCTTCTGCGTCTCCTCGCCGGGATGGAGGAACCGTTGCATGGATCCGTCACAATCGGGGGACAACGTGCGGGTGCGCTGACAGTGGGGTGGGTCCACGAGTTCCCGGGGAGAAATGCCCTATTCTCCCGTGTCAGGGAAGAGATTGCGTCGCCCCTCCAGTTCCGGCACCTGCCATGCGAAGAGATCCTGGAGAAGGTGAGGGAGGTATCCGGACGTATAGGGATATCCTCGCTCCTGGACCGTGAACCGGAATCGCTTTCGGGCGGAGAGCAGGTGCTCGTCGCACTGGCTACGGCCATGGTGTCTGATCCTGCGATCCTGGTCCTCGATGAATGGGACTCCCACCTGGACGTCCACACCGCCGCGGTGCTGCAGGAGCACCTGCACCGCACGGGGGTCCGATGGAAGGTCCAGTGCACGCAGGACATGGACCTTGCGGCATCAGCCGATTCGGTACTCTTCCTCTCGGGAGGACAGGTCCTTGCGTGTGGCCTCCCTGGGGAAGTTTTCTCGGGGCATATCGGGTCCTGCTGGTATCCCCCCTCGTGGAGGTGGAGAGAATGGAACTCTTCTTTGACAGGGTAGCGGTCAGTCGCGGTGGTCCCGATATCAGGGTCTCGGGCCGGTTCGGTCCCGGGATCAACCTGGTGAGCGGGAGGGTGGGGGCAGGAAAGTCGACCGTTGCCGCGATGGCTGCCGGGCTCCTTGCCCCAGGTGAGGGCTCGGTTACCCGCGAAGGGATCAGGAGCTCCATGATCTCCTTCCAGTTCCCGGAATGGCAGCTTACGGGGAATACAATAAGGGAAGAGATCCGGTCGTGGGGTACGGATGAAGGGGAGATACTTCTCAGGGCAGGCCTCGTGGGCAGGGAAGGTGACGATCCCCTCTCGCTGAGCAGGGGGGAACTCAAGAAGCTGGCCCTCACCTGCATCTTTGGAAAGGCATGGGACCTTCTTATCCTCGACGAACCGTTCGGTGCCCTTGACTGTTCGGGCAAGAGGGAGATCTGCCGCTGGATCGAGGCCAGGCGTTCATCCATTGTGGTCCTCTGCACTCACGAGCAGCATTTCCTGCCCCGCACCGATTATCTCTGGGAGTTCCAGGACCACGAACTGGTATGCCGGGGCACCGTGCCGGCAGCACTTGCCGACTGGGAACTGGCCCCGCCCTCAGTGAAGGCGCTCCTTTCACGCGGGATTGTCCCCCATAATATATCAGAAGACGACCTCGTGGAGGCGGCATGCAGGATCCACGGCTGAGACTCCTTGCGGTCGTTGCAATCTCCATCACCGCGTTCTCGGGGATTGCCGGCGCGTTCCTCGCGGCTCTCTGGTACCTCGCCTGCACCAGCGGCCCCGGGATGCTGAGGCGTTCCCCGTGGCCACTGGTTGCCTATATCCCGCTCTTCCTGGTGACGGCGGCGATCTGGATCACCGGTGGCGAATGGCTCTCGTACCTGGTGCGCCTGGGCGTGGTGATCCTTATTGCAATCTACGCCTACCAGGACCAGAAGCCGGGAGAATTCATCCAGGTCTGCACCTGGGCGTTTGGCCCGGGGGTGGGATTTGACCTGGGGCTTGCGGGGGAGATGGGGGTCTCATCCATCCGTTTCCTGGGGGGCGAGGTGCAGCGGGTGCGGCAGGCATACCGGTTGAAGGGTTCCCCAATGGGTGCCAGGGCGCTATCCTCCATCGCGACAGGACTAGTCTTCGGGCTCCTCCGGAGGGCGGAGGACCAGGCAGATCTCCTTCTCGTGCGAGGGTACGAGAGGGGGGGGGTGTCGTGTGAGGAGTTGTCATCCCCCGGCAGGGATCGTATTGTGGCAGGAGTTGCGGTTTTCCTCTTCCTGCTCTGTTTTTTCCCAGTGAGAGAATTTTTTATACTTTCACAATGAAGGTTTTAGAGGTTTAGCTCTTTGTTCGCTGCTGGAGCGTGGGCCAAGCCCGGAGGAGCCCGATGTGTGCTGCCAGTAACAAGAAGATTTCCATCACCGACACCACACTCAGAGACGCCCACCAGTCACTGATAGCGACGCGGCTTCGGACCGAGGATATGATCCCCCTGGCCCGGGAGATAGACCGGGTGGGATTCTTCTCGGTCGAGGCCTGGGGTGGGGCGACGTTTGACACATGTATCCGGTTCCTTGCAGAAGATCCCTGGGAGCGTCTGCGGGCTCTCAAGGCAGAGCTGAAGCGGACACCCATCCAGATGCTCTTGCGCGGGCAGAACCTGGTGGGCTATCGCCATTACCCGGATGATGTCGTGGACCGCTTTGTGGAGCGGGCGCATGCCAACGGCGTCGACATCTTCAGGGTATTTGACGCCCTCAACGACATCCGGAACATGAAGCGGTCCATGGAGATGGTCAAGCAGGTGGGTGCGCACCTCCAGGGGGCCATCTGCTACACGACAAGCCCCGTCCACTCGATAGAAGGGTTCGTGGAGATGGCAAAGGATCTTCATTCCATGGACTGCGATTCGATATGCATCAAGGACATGGCAGGGCTTATCATGCCGGATGCCGCCGCCGAGCTCGTGACAGGGATCAAGGACGAAGTCGACACCCTCGTCGACCTCCACTCCCATTCGACGAGCGGGATCGCGCTCATGAGCTACGAGGCCGCGATCAAGGCAGGGGTTGACATCGTTGACACGGCGATGTCACCGTTCGCACTCGGGACGTCCCAGCCCCCGACCGAGAGCGTGGTGGCGGCGCTTTCAGGGACTCCGGTGGATACGGGAATCGATCTCCGTGTCCTGAAGGATGTCCGGAATGCCTGTGTGAAGGTCCGCGCGAAATACGAGGGGCTCGTCGACCCCATCTCCGAGCGTGTGGACAGCGATGTCCTTCTCTACCAGCTCCCTGGCGGGATGATCTCAAACCTCGTCTCGCAGTTAAAGGAGCAGGACGCCCTCGATAAGGTGAACGCAATGTTCGAGGAGGTCCCGAGGGTGAGAAAGGATCTCGGCTACCCTCCTCTCGTCACCCCCACCTCCCAGATCGTGGGGACCCAGGCGGTCTTCAACGTACTGATAGGCGGTGACCGGTACAGGAATGTCACGAACGAGGTGAAGGACTACGTCCGCGGCCTCTACGGGAAACCGCCCGGCCCCATCAACGACGAGATCCGGAGGCTGATCATCGGCGACGAGCCACCCATCACGGTCCGCCCGGCTGACCTCCTGGAGCCGATCTACGAGAAGATGAAGGCCCAGGCAACTTCCGAGGGATTGATCAAAAAAGAGGAGGATGTCCTCACCTACATCCTCTACCCGGCGATCGCACCCGCGTTCCTGCGGGGGGAGAAGAAGCCGGAGGAGATACCCCAGAAGAAGGCAAAGGTCTCGGAGGTGCCCTTAATTCCCCCCTCGATGGAGGTCGAGGTGGACGGGGAGGTCTTTTCCGTCAGGATCATCTCGGTCGGGGGGAGCGCAGTTGTCAGTGCCGCACCGGTCCAGGAGAAGATCCCGAGGGGAGAGATACAGGGCGGCGTCAAGTCGAACATGCAGGGGATGGTCCTGAAGATCCTGGTGAACCGCGGGGCAGAGGTGAAGAAAGGGGACACTCTGCTCGTGCTCGAGGCCATGAAGATGGAGAACCCCATCAACAGCCCGGCAGAGGGCCGTGTTGCAGATATTTTTGTGGATACCGGGGACACCGTCAAGAGCGGTGACGTGCTCCTGGTGGTGGAATGAAATTCTTCGAGAAGGTCCTCATCGCCAACCGCGGAGAGATCGCCATCCGGGTGATGAGGGCCTGCCGGGAGCTCGATATCGAGACGGTGGCCATCTACTCCACCGCTGACTCAGATGCCCTGCACGTCAAGTACGCGGACGAGGCATTCCTCCTGGGAGAGGCACCCCCTGCGAAGAGCTACCTCAACATGGAGCGGATCCTCGACATCACGAAGAAGTCGGGAGCCGAGGCGATCCACCCGGGGTACGGGTTCCTCGCAGAAAACTACCGGTTTTCGAAACTCTGCCAGGAAGAGGGGGTGGTCTTCATCGGGCCCTCCTGGAAGACGATACGGGCCATGGGCTCGAAGATCGAGAGCAAGCAGATGATGAGGGATGCCAATGTCCCGGTCCTTCCTGGCACACTGGGAGGGATACAGAACCCGGAGGAGGCGAAATCAATCGCTGCGGAGGTGGGCTACCCGGTGATCGTCAAGGCAAGCGCAGGGGGCGGGGGTATCGGGATGCACATCGTTCAGGACGAGAAGGGTCTCGAGGAGGCGATCGAGGCCGGCCGCCGCATCGCCCAGTCTGCATTCGGGGACGCGACCGTCTTCATCGAGAAGTACCTGGAGAAGCCCCGGCACATCGAGTTCCAGGTGCTCGCCGACGAGCACGGGCATATCGTGCACCTCTACGACAGGGAGTGCTCCATCCAGCGGCGGCACCAGAAACTCGTGGAGGAGGCCCCATGCCCCATCATGACCCCTGAGCTCAGGGAGAGGATGTCTGCGTCCGCCATCGCGGTGGCGAAGGCATCCGATTACACCAATGCGGGCACAGTCGAGTTTCTCTACGCTGACGGGAACTACTACTTCATGGAGATGAACACCCGCCTGCAGGTCGAGCACACGGTGACCGAGTTGATCACAGGCCGGGATATCGTGAAGAAGCAGATTGCCATCGCCGCCGGGGAGTCCCTCCCCTTCGAGCAGGAGGACGTGACCATCAGAGGGCACGCCATTGAATGCCGTATCAATGCTGAGGATCCGCTGAACAATTTCGCCGCCGATCCCGGTAAAATACTCAGGTACCGCTCACCGGGTGGCCCTGGAATGCGGGTCGATTCCGGGATCCACATGGGCTACAGCATCCCCCCCACGTACGACTCCATGATCTCAAAACTCTGTGCCTGGGGTGCCGACCGGAAGGAGGCGATCGCCCGGATGCGCCGGGCCATCTATGAATACGTGATCATCGGGGTCAAGACCACCCTGCCCCTCCATCACGCCATCATGCACAACCGGCACTTCGCTGACGGTGACACCCACACCCACTTCCTCCAGGAGGAGCATATACAAAAGACCCTGGCCCGGTACGTGCGCGAGGAGGAGACCCGGATGCAGACGCTTGCGGCATCCCTTCGCCAGGGGAAGCAGATCGCGGCCATCACCGGTGCCGTGAACATTTACCTCAACAGCCAGAAGAAGTGAGGAGAAATTCCCCTTCATCCCGTTTTTCCCTCAAAACAGAACCTTTAAGAGCGTAGAATACGTCTTAATTATGCACTTTTGTGCGCTGCGGTGGCCTAGCTGGTTAGGGCGCCAGACTC
>CAZRCH010000052.1:0-12836 GCA_964598545.1 uncultured Methanolinea sp.
ATTTGCTGATCATGGAGAGATTGTCTCCCGTCGCCACCTGTTTCATGAGATCTGCGATGATGTCCATACTGCAGGAGAATCAACAATGGTGTAGATATAGTTATGCAGCAGGCATTCGGTCGGTGAATAATCCATGGGAGACAAGAGGATCGTTCAGATCCCAGGGACAACCCGCCAATGTTCCAGGAAAAAAAGAGGGTTGTGCTGTCGTCACCTCACGTATACGCGGCGCGACGTGGTACTCTTCCCTGCGGAGTTCTCAACAATGAGGGAGACCTTTTTTGCAATGGCCAATACTGTGTGGGGATCCTAAATTGGGGATGCAGTGGCGTGTCCGCGACAGATCAGCGCCGCACTGCATACCCGGGTTGATTGCACAGGATGCAAGCTGCGCTTGCCGTGCGAAAACCTGGAAATACCGGGAACAGGAAGAGCAATCGTGGTCTTTCACCTGCCAGGAATACGCTCTCCTGTTACCTGGGTATTGAAGAAAAATTTAGGAACTATGAGTCAGGAGGGGTAGGACATCACATGGACTTTGCTGCAAGTACGACGTCCTCTTCCTTGATGGTCTTTCGTCCCGCGTGCATCGCGAGCTTGTTCGCTTCCTTGACAAGTTCTGCAATGTAGTCTTCTGACTTTGCAACGAGAGCAGCAGCGGCGTCGCTTCCGACACGCTCTGCTCCACTCTGCTTTGCAATCCTAACAACTGCTGCAATAGGTAAATCTGCCACCTTGATTACCTCAAAAGTATAAAGAGATATATAGTATTTATAAATTGCCGTCACATTGCCCCAAAAGATGAGAATAATCTCCGGAAAACCGTGTCTGAACCCCTTTAGGACAGATAAGGTCCAGGGGTCGACCATCTACAATTTCTCCCCTTCTTTTCTACTCGCCGGAACGGATCTTATCTCCTCTGGATGAAGGGATTTCTCTCCGGAACGCTTGGAAATAGGCGTAGTATCCTACCAGTTGATCGCATGCCGTTCCACCCGGTAACTCTTTTCCATCCCCGGATCCCCTCAATAGTTCAGGCTCGGCGACAATCATGCCTCAAAGGGGATGCGTGGAATGGGCATGACCAGGAAAGAATGGTTCTCATTCGAAACATGCCTGATCAGGTAGGGCAGGGTGCTGACCATGACCGTGACTGTCTCATGTCTGTGAGAGGTCAGCATCACATCCATTCCTAAAACCACCACGATCATCTTTATCTCTTCCAATCACCATCCACCCATCATGCCATGCTTTATCATCCTTGGAAAATTGAGCGATCGGGCCATCGAGAGAATGAAGGACGCGAAAGAGCGGGATGCCCAGGCAAAGAAGATCATCGAGGACGCGGGCGGGACGGTAATCTCCTACTACTACACTATCGGCCGCTACGACATCGTCGCAATCGTCAACCTGCCCTCAGAAGAGATCCTCGCGAAGGTTCTCATAGGGATCGGCAAATGCGGGACAATCAGCACCGAGACCATGACTGCGCTCCTGCCCGAACAGATGTACAGGATGGCGAAGGGGACATAACCTCTGCGTTACGCAAAACTTCCGGGTTTCATACCTCTCCCGGGGAATATCCGCTTATCCCTGCGACGGAGTGGCAGAACCACTCCCCCATTGCGTCCTGCGCGTAGGATCTTTTTACCAGTCAAGGCCCATTTCTCCCTGCCATGGAGTGTGCAGCTGTGTCCCGTAAAAGGCCCCAAATAATCGCGCAAGAGAGTGCAATCCCCGGGGGTGGGGAAATCGGAGGGCCGTGCGGCACCGCGCGGGATCGGGCAACTAACCTGCATATCCCCCTCGATGAACTCCCAGAAACCTGATAACCTCTCAACGCTCCTGTTTCCAGGAGCGTGCGTGCCATGAGAGCCAGGGGAGTGTATGCAGTCCTCGTCACATCCGTTGCACTCAACCTACTCCTTGGCGTGGCAATAGTCTCCCTCACGCAAAGCCCCGGGACTTTATTGCCGGGGACAATGAGCGGCGATGATCCTGCCTGCAGTAATTGCCGCGAGATCCTCAAATATTATCAATCGCGGCTGAACGAGACCGGAAGCATTCCCCCTGCAGTGGCATATGGAGAGAGGCGATCGGCATCCATCCAGGGTCCTGCGCTCCTTATGATCACTGACTATATCCAGCGAGGGCCGCTGGTGTTCATCCGGTCAAACCAGACAGGGACGATGCTGAATATCACAGTCGATGTGATCCCTGGGGAAGGGAGGGTCCTGGTCCAGACGACTCCTCTCATGGGAATCGTCTTCCAGGAGGCGGCGAATACTGCGGTGCTGGTCGCCGCGGAGAGGACCGGCACCGATCTTGCGGGTAAGGATGTCATGCTTTCCATCGAATCGGGCGGGATGATCCCGACGGTCGATGGGGCAAGTGCGGGGGCCCTGATGACTATCCTCGTTGAATCTGCCTTCTCGGGACGGGAGATCCTCCAGGATACCACGATCACGGGAACGATCAGCACGGACGGGCGGATCGGTGCCATTGGAGGAGTGGTTGAGAAGGCATATGCGGCAAAAGAAGCGGGAAAGACTCTTCTCCTTCTCCCGGAAGAGAATGCTGATATCGCCAGGGTTCCGGAAGGTTCGCGGAACCTTCCCGGGATCACCATGATGGATCCGACCCCAGGTACAATCGATGCAAAAACACTGATCGAACAGGCGATAGGGATCCGGGTGGAATACGTAAACACCGTCGAAGAGGTGGAGGGCTTCATGCTCGCCTGATCCTCCCGGAATCCTTTCGCCGCCATACCGATTCCGCATCCCGCAACGCATTTTTTTCTTCTTCCCCTGACACGGGATCTTAATCCCCGTCGATTCTCTTCTTCGGATACATTCCATCTGTAGATGGCCATAAAATCCGGGGAATAGTGTTATTTTTATCAGCAATCCTGCTTACAAATGACGATTGGGAATTTGAAATAATCCACTCACGAAAATCCTGGTGAAAAAAGTGAGGATTATCGGTCTGATATCCACGCATGATTCACCCTGCCACCCCCAAAAATTCCGCGGGGCTCCCGCCCTCGACCCGCGGCGACCTGCGGTCACTCCAGGATTCACAACAATACCTGAGTATTCTGTTATGAGTTCAGTGAGAGAGCACGGCGGCGGTTCAAAAAGAATCATTTTGGTCAAAAAACGGTATGAAATTATGAGCGTATATCCACAACACAACAAAATACGCCCGTCTTGGTGTAATGGGGTTATTCATATTGTTCGAAAAACGTTGCTGGCCGGATTGACCCGATACCCTTGTCTATTCAGCCGGCAAAATTCGGGAGACGCCCACCTTGCAAAAGCAGTTGCGGATCGTTCCCGGACCTTCGCCATCCAGGCCTCGACTCTCATGCCGGGTCCATTGTTTCCCGCCGGGATACTCCCTTCCAGTGGACTCCCTTCAGGCCAGCTCGTGACCGATCCTGATCACTTCCCGGAAGAGGAGATCGAAGTCGTCGTTCCGGCTGCGATGGTTGGTGACGGCGACGTGCAGGAACACCTTTCCCCCGATTCTGACGGTGGAAGGGACCGCGATTCCCTGCTCCTGGATCTCGACCTCGATCCGCTTGTTCACCTCGTTGAGCCTCGCGTCAGGGATACCCGGGCTGGTGAAGCGGAAGTTGACGATGTTCAGGGAGACCGGCAACGCCAGCTCGAGTTCCGGAGCGGACTCAACCTGACGGGCAAGGTAGTGCGCCTGGTCGATGTTCTGCTGGATGAGCCGCCCGTACTTCGCGGTGCCGTGCTCCTTGAAGGTCATCCATGCCTTGAGTGCGTGGAAGCCGCGCGAGAGCTCGAACCCGTAGTCGGAGAGCCATGGTACATCGACGCCCGTAAGCCCGCGGTCTCCCTCGCCGTGGGCAAGGTAGCTTGGGGTCAGGGAGAATGCTTTGCGGTGATCGTCGGCGTTCCGCACCAGGATACACCCGATAGGGTACGCAAGGTACATCCACTTGTGGAGATCGAAGGCCAGCGAATCCGCCCGCTCCATCCCTGCGACGAGGTGTTTTGAACGGGGGGCGATTGCCGCCCATGCACCGAACGCCCCGTCGACATGGAACCAGCACCGTTCTTTTGCGGCGACATCCGCAAGTGCATGCATGTCGTCGATGGCGCCGGTGTTCGTTGTCCCTGCCACCCCCACGATGCAGATTGGATGGAACCCGCGCTCCCGGTCGCGCCGGATCGCCTCTTCCAGTGCCGCGACATCGATCCGGAGCGACTCTTCGACGGCGACCCTCCGCAGCGATTCGCTCCCGAAGCCGAGGAGTTCGACCGCCTTGTCGATCGATGAATGCGCCTCCTCCGAGCAGTAGAGGGTCATGCTGCTGGTCGGATTCGCCATTCCCTTCCCCCGCACGTCGTATCCCGCCATCGTGTTCCTCGCAACCGCGAGGCCGATGAGGTTTGATGCCGAGCAGCCGCTCGTGAGAAGTCCACTTGCGGTGTGGGGATAGCCAAGGAGGTCCTTGCACCAGTCAATGACCTGCCTCTCGACGTAATTGTTGCTCATGAAGGAGAAGGCTCCGCTGACGGCGTCAGTTGCGGCTGCCAGCATCTCGGCGTAGATCCCCATCGCGGTTCCCGACCCCGTAACCCAGCCCCAGTACCTCGGGTGGGCGTTGCCCAGCTGGTGGGGGAGGATGTATTTGAGGTATTCTTCATACACTTCCCCCGGCGGCATGGGGCCTGCCGGCGACGGCCCTTCGAAGTGTGTTTTCACGCTGCCTGGCGCATGCTGCCAGACCGGGCGTTCCCGGAGCGTCTCAAGATAGTCCATAACGTCGTCGACGATACGGTGGCCGAGGGCTCGCATGGAATCCCAGTCGCCCGGGTCCAGCGTCTCTTCCGGTGGGATATCTGCCTGTGGGTTCATAGTGGAACTCCGGTCTGCCGGCGTCGATCCATGGGCGCCAGACGACTCCTCGTTTTGCCTCTTCAGGTATAGGGGAAGCCACCGAATAGTGTTTTTGATACGAAGGTCCGACCTTTCCATTGATTGGTATGCATCCGGGCCGATAGGACCGGATAAGCAGAGGGTATCCATAAAAGAGCCTGGAACTGGTGGACCCGGGAAAAAAGGTGAGCGTTGCCGGGAAATACCCGGGGGATTATACCCTGACCCCGTTCCAGAACTCAGTTGCATTCGAAAGTTCTTCGAGAGTGTCCGCCCACGTACCGGTAAACGAGTTTCCATCAGGGGACAGGACAAACTCAAACACACCGGTCACCGTCTCGTTCTCGTAATAGTCGACCCATGTGCCGACCAGGCGTGATCCCTCTAAGGTTCCGTTGATCGTGCCGTTGCTGTCTGAATACACGCCGATCACGGATGATCCGGCCTGCTCCAGGAACATGAGATCAGGGTGCTCTCCTCCCTCGTCGGACCACGTGGTATTCCAGGTCCCGGAAAAGGCGGGAGTCGCGGCGGTTGCCCCAGGTGCCTTGGCGGTTGGCGTCGCGGTCGGAATGGGGGTCTGTGCAGGGGCGGGTGTGCTCGTGCACCCGGCGGCGAGCACCATCATGCAGGCGAGGCCTGCGAGGATGCATGCAGTGGCGAGGTTCATGAAACTGGTCTCCTGAATGTTAGTTCTTATCCGTCTGAGCCCTGACACATAACCTTTCGGAAATGCGCATGAGTCTGCCATTCTCCAGAGATATAATTCAAAGGGATGATGCGTGTATCAGGATTCTGGAAAAAACCTCGATATATTATATATACTTTAAACCATATCCATCAAGTAAATGCTGTGAATGAACAGCATACGCAGAAGGAGGGATGTAATGAATAAAATCGTATTTGCTGTTCTCACCCTCGTAGTCCTCATTACTGGGATGGCAATGGGAGCCGACCCTGCCAATGCAACAACTGAAACCCAGGGTATCTCTACAACAACGGGCATCACTGTATTAGGGGCAATGACAAACTCGCAGACCGTGGCAATGACCGTATCCACCCTGGACTTGCGTGATAACCCGCCACTGGGAGCAACCGGTTTTAGGGGTTTTCCAGGGTTCGAATTCCTTGATCCGGCAAATGCCTGGTATATCTCGAATGTAGATTTTGCATTTTCGTTACCTGAGCGCCAGGATGTGATGTCTTACGCCGAGTCCATCATCGCTGACAATGGATACGCGGAATTCAACGAAATACAATCCATGGACACCGGGAACAAGGTCGAAAACCAGGACAACTTCAAGTCGACCGAGCAGTTCGATTACGTGTCTTTCGACGATGCCATGGGAAGGGCAACCATTTTCGAGAGTATCCTGCTCGATCTGGTAAGCCAGGGATCGGATGCAAATGGGCGGTTTATATGTCCGTTTGCCACAGGAGACCAGGGGTTCATCCCGCCGTACTGCAATGTCTACGAGATGGGCAGCTCCTATACGGGAATCCAGGTCTCGGAGGTCACCCAGGCAAGCACGAACTTCATCGCCAAATCCGCTGATGTCCCGATCGAAGCTGCCTACACCGTGGGTCTCTCTGGAACAGGATCTGCATCTGCATGGATCAACACTCACATCATGGAAGGCAGGACTGCTGCATTCTTTGACTATGGGGAGCCAGGGGTTTACTTCATTGCCTTCCATAACTATGATACAGGCGAAGGCTTCTGGGCTCCGGATGGGACGAGAACCGGTTTCATGCAGGGCACAGACGTTGTTTACAAGGAGAAGACTACAGCATCCGGTCTGATCGAATCCTTCAGCAAATCCATGGCGATCCAGGACGGCATTCGCCGGCTATAAATTCCCTACGTACGGATTAATGAACACAGGGGCTTATGAAAAGCCCGGTATTTTTTTGTGGTGTGTTGATTGTTCCCATCCAGGGATAGTATATGGCCGTGATGCTGCTGCCTTTCATCGATAGAAAATCACAGGGATTTACAGAGGATCCTGCCAATATACCAGGGATTGCCATGTATGGTCCCCTCACAGTGAAGGAAATTTTAGAGAATACTCAAGGATAGCCCCGGAAATACATTCAATGGCCTTTCATCTTATTATCCGGAGCACTCTCTCTTTCTCTACTTTCTTCGCATCCTGTGGAGACGAAAACGATCTTTCTCCCAGATAGATATATATGGACATTTGCAGAGTCTCTCACATTCCACGTGTGCATGCCTGATTGCTATCCGAATGAATGGGTTCCCCGACAAACACTTTATCGTGGATAACAGTTCCATCCAGTTTGGCCTCACCAGATATTCAGAATGGAGATGAATTATCTATGAAAATGGTTCCAATTATCAGTATTTCCATCCTCGTAGTGCTTTCATTAAGCCCAATAGTGTGTGCATGGGATATTCAGAACGGCATATTCCGGGAATGGGCAGTCGAAGGAGTTCGGCCGTTAGGTATTGAAACGCTGCCCGACGGATCGGTATGGATTACCTCCGACAATAGCCCTTCCGTGTTTACCCTTAACCGGGAAACTGGTGAACCCATTGTCTATACCGCATCATTTGCTGGTGATTTTGCGACGATGGACCGGGCATCTGATAATACCCTTTGGATTAGTGATGAGAACGATCGCATTGTCCATTTCAATCCCTGTGATCCATCCGGCAATTATTTTGACGATTTTCCCATCCCTGGTGATTTCGCTGCAGGGGCATCTCCTTATGGTATCAGGGTTGCACCGGACGGATGGGTATGGTTTACCCGCTGGCCTGATCCGTCCCTTGGCAGATATAATCCCGTGACCGGCGATTGGGACCGGTTTGTCCTGCCAGAGCCTGATTTAGATGGCGATGGCGACGGTGATTACCCCGGAACCCCTGCGATGATAACATTTGATGATGAGGGAAATGTCTGGTTTACTATCAACAGCCTGATTCCTGCAGAAGATAGTGGAGGTGAATTTTATAATGGAAATGCAAGTTTTGGCCGGTTCGATCTTACATCGGAAACATTTACCCTGTATAACGATCCTTCCCTCTTTTCCCCGGTGAACCTGATTGCCCCATGGGAGATTGCGTTCACCAGTTTCAACCCCGATATCCTCTGGTTCACGGATAAAAGCGCCAATTACTTCTTTAGGGTTGATCTCTCAGGATCTTCACCTGTTATCGAAAAAATCAAGGCACCCTATGATACTACCCCACCTGAAATTTGGGATACCCATTTCTTTGCAATTGATCCCGATGGTATCTTCTGGCTCGCACCATTTTTTACCTCGAATATTGGAACATTTGACCCTGCAACACAGATATTTGAAACACGATCTCTCGAATTGTATGGGTCTCCAATGAACATCGTGGTGACCCCCGTGGGAGAAGTATGGTGGACTATTCCAGGTGCACTAGCAGGTGAACGACGGGCCGTTGGTTGCTTCATTCCATTCATCGACACTGATGGTGATGGGATAGACGATGGAATCGATAGTTCCCCTGGAACGCCCTCGGGATTTTTTTCCGATGGAGTGACTTCAGGTACTCTTATTGAATCGGGGGATCAGAACCTTGTCATTACCGATGCCACGAGTCCTTTTGGTGTACGGATATTCGCCGAGTCCGATGGTGGTGCAACTCCGGCATCCGTCAGCTGCTGCGTTCCTCTCATCCAGTCAATCACTATGAACCCCTGCGACGATATTATTGTGACCTGCGGGAGCGCCACCATCCAGGTCCTGGCAGGTCCGGTTGAGATTGAACTCGAAAATGGGGCAGTCCTTACGGCGCCCACGAGGACGCATTTTACCATCACGGAATTACCAGGAAATGCCTGTCGTATCGAGAACATTGGTTGTCCATACCCGGGTACAATCATAATTGGGGAATATACGGTTGCACCGGGGGAGTCTCTCATCATCACCCCACCCATTGCAGAAGCGAATGGCCCCTACACATTCAGTGTGGGACGTCCTGTCGCATTCAGCAGTGCAGGCTCCAGGGATCCGGACGTCGGTGATTCGATCACGTATGCATGGGACTTCACTAACGACGGAATTACTGACAGTATCCTTGCGAATCCCTCACATACCTATACTACGAGAGGAACATATACCGCACGGCTGACTGTTACTGACAAATCAGGACTGAGTGCAACGGACACTGCTTCTGCAGTGATAAGCAATGCACCGGTCATCACTTCGGTAAGCCCTGTCATTCTGATTCATGGAAGGACAACGAACATGGCAATCACAGGCAATTATTTCCAGAGGGGTGCGACCGTGAAACTCGTCAATGGGGGTTCAATTATACCCATGAACATCAAGATCCTCACACCCCCATCAAAGATTGGAGGATCGGTCACTGTCCCCTCTTCAGCACGGGGGAAATATAGCGTGGTTATCACGAACCCCGACGGGGGCACGTGCACTCGAGTAAATGCCGTGACGATAAAATGAACAATATTTTTAGATTTAAAGCAGTCATTGACTGGAATACCCGTCTCCCGCATCAATCTCATTACCTGATGTATTCCCGATTCTTTGCATCGGGTGCAAATGTAGATTATACTCCTAATATGCACTACAAGTCAGGAATTGTTTAGATGTAGTGTGATAATACCATCCACCCAATTTTTTGTGATTGTAATTTTTTAAGAGTTTAGGGGGGGGTTTTTTTCATTCCATGTTCATTCAAAGAAGGTTCCTTTTATGCATAAAACGGGGTGCTTCGATACCCGGTACCATTCGCCCCCTTTTTTTGCCTGATCCGTGTCGCACCGAACACCTCCCCAGCCCGGTCGTCGTTAGAAGACACTTTCACCCTCTCCTCACTCATATCTTTAAATATCCCCGGCATCCGATTCTTTGCCCGATAGATATGGAAGAGATTGCCATTGTTGAAGTGCCGCCCCAGCAGGTGGTGGGCATCAAAAAGACAGGGAACTATACGCTGATCCCAGGACTCCTCATGCAGCTTGCCGGCTATATCATGGAGAACAAAATCGCGTTCAGAGGGTTGCCTACGTTCATCTGCCACGAGACATCCCCGGATGCGGTGAAGGAGGCGAACGAGAAAGGCACTGCGCTCGTCGAGGTCGCGTGGCCGGTTGCGGGGAAGGTCTCCGGCAGCGGTGACATAAAGGTCTACACTCTTCCGGGCGGAAAGATGGTGCGGACCGTCCACAATGGGCCGTACGAGACCTGCGAACCTACTTACCTCGCACTCTTCTCCTGGATAGAGAAGCACCAGCTCAAGATCGCGGGGCCGATTCGCGAGATCTACCCAAATGACCCCCGGGAAGTGAAACCCGAAGATATCCTCACCGAGATCCTGGTGCCGGTTCGCTGAAGCGGGACACTGTGTGGACCGAAGGCCGAAAAGAGTCCCCCCTCCCTGGGGGCCGGCTCCTTCAACTGCCGCGATCCTTTCCCCCGAGAGAACGCGTGATCTTCTCAAGCGCCTTCTTTTTCCGGACGTTCTCCTTATGCTCGCGGACACCCCTTAAAGAGACGTTCCATCTCCTGCAGAGCGACCGGATCTCTCCTGCGACCGCATCCGGGTCCGCCCCGTCCCTCCCCAGCATGTGGAAGATGACGAGTCTTGGCGAGTCGGTCGTGTTCAGGACCTGCACGGCGAGCCTCTCGCAGTCGACGTTTCGCGCCGCAAGGTCGATGATGCCAAGCGAGAGAAACCCTGCCTCCGTAGGCTCGATGATGAACTGGAGATAGAAGCAGCCTTCCGGCGCAGGGTTCTCGCGGTCTTCCTCATCGGGGTGCCCCCCGCAGGAGCTGCAGGTGTACACGTCAGGGAGGTCATTGAACGTCCCGACAAGTGACTTCATCCGCATGTCGCACTCGACCGGGAGGGAGAGGACCGCGTAGATCAACTCCTCGCGTGTCCGGTCGGCCGAGACTTTCTCGTATGTATGCCTTCCCCTATGCCTGGATGTCATCGTTCACCGCCACGCCCATTCTCCCCACACCATGATCCAGTAATAATAGTCGTGTTGGGTATGCTGATACTTCAAACCGACGCGATTTCCATGTACCCCCCGACAGCCCCGCACATCCCTGGCGGGCAGTCCGGATTTAGGGCGTTGCTGTTCCCAAACGATGCCTGGAATGGATTACGCGTGAAATGAGGTCACAGGTGAGATTCCGTGTGGGTGGGTCATGGACAACGGAACGTGGGTGAGAGGGGTGTCCCCTTCATGTCAGGCTGCACCATCAAGACTTCCCTGCATACTCTCCTTCCGCCCGAAGAGTTGTGGATTCCTTTATTTTCACTCAATACACAACCTAGCGTAAGAACTTCATGCACATTGCCACATATTTTCCCCTGCGCTATCTGCCAATCGTACTGTGTGGAATGGGAGTCTCTCTCTTCACGCTGTTGTTCCTGTTCATCACCTATCCTGCGACCTGCGAACAACTTGCGCTGCTTTCAGGCGGTGCCTTCACATGCGGACTTGGGCCCGGCGTCTATCTCCTGGGATTTGCCATTGCCCTGAGCGTCATTGTCTGGGCATACCTCCTCTATTCGGCGTTGATGAGTTCTCTTGAATATTCCTGGGAACACTAGGAGAAGGGCGAATCCTCTCGATCATCCTTCACTGCGGGAATGTGGCGGGAGGAGAAAAACGACCTCAAACGCGGTATCGGTGTGCGATAGACACGGTTCTCTTGATGAGAACGCGAGGGAGATGATATCCGCTGTAGGGGTGACTGACCGAAGTTCTTCGGCAGAATACTGCCAGCACAATTTTTACCATGCCGGCCCATACGTGCACCGTCATGAGAAGAATTGACCTGTTCACATAGACAACAGTCATACAAATGGAATAATGAGAGAGTTCTTGTTGAATTCTTTCAAGGGACTATGAATAGGAAGGAATCCAGAGACATAGCGCACCAATGGCCCGGTTTTTCCTGATCTTCAATTTGTGCGAAGGCTGCGCCTTTCTTCATAAGTAATCATTCAGGTACCTGGGACGAGCGGCAGTTCTATCTTGAATGAGAGGACGGATTGATGTATACAATCGCAATCCGGGTTCATATCATTAGGTGGTGCCGCTGGTCGTGCCGGCAGTGCTGGGTATTGTGGATCCTGGTGATGCCAGCCCTGATCGGGCCTCGAACCTGTGAGAATGCAGGAACGATATTCAAACAGGTATTTCCAGAAAAAAATGGAACCGACACTCCTTGAATCCGATTATCTTCCAGATAAGTGAGAGGAGGTCAAATCCTCGTCCCGGAACCCACAACTGCACGCCAGGATCGGCAGGGTTTAAAAAATAGAGGTATTACCGTTTACCCCGATTTTCCGATCAGGTACCCACCAAACCCGATCATCCAGATAATGAGGGGATACGCAACAAAGCGTTCCGTTCCCCCGTCCCCCAGGAGGGGGATGAATACCGGGGAGAGGAACAGGAAAACGAGGGTGATGACGCCGAGAAGGGCGACCAGGTAAGCGAACGGTGGACGAGTCATCCGGAAGGACACGATTGCCGCAAGGCCCCCGGAGATGAAGGTAAGGAGTGCGAAGAGCGGATGGAAGAAGGCATTGTTACCCGGGAATATTCCCACTCCAAGGGTACCTGTCCCGAGCAGTGCAGGAAACACAACGAGGTACCATTTCGTTCCCGTTCGAAAAAGGACGAGAGCTGCGGCAATGATGAGAAGTCCGCCGAAGATCATCGTTGCATTGAAGATTGATGCCGAGGGCTGGTAGCTGACACTGATCGGGAGAGGCCGGGTTGCCCCAAGGTCGCTGATCTCGCTGTGTGCCGTCGTGTATCCGGCCGGGTAGAATATCTCCGCGGTGATGATGCCCATCAGGAGAACTGCCCCGGCAATAAACAGGAGGAGGCCGGGAAGGTTCCTGAATTTGAGAAGGAGGGTGCATGTTTCTG
>CAZRCH010000053.1:0-12680 GCA_964598545.1 uncultured Methanolinea sp.
AGCCTCTGTTCAGACCTCCGGAGTGCAAGTTCGGCACGTTTCCGGCTTACCGCCTGCTCGATCATGTTCCGCAGCTCTGCAAACTGCGATCGGGGGTGACCGCCCTTCTGGAGGTAAAAGGCTGCACCAAGGTTGAGGGCCTCGATTGCGACATGCTCCCTTCCACGCCCGGTGAAGATGATGAAAGGGGTGTGGGGGTGGGTCATCTTGATGGCCCGGAGGAAGTCAATCCCATTCATCTGCGGCATCTCGTAATCCGACACGATGACATCGAAATCACGCGCATTCAGCATCTCGAGGGCTTCACGGGCGCTCAATGCAGTGGAGATCGCCATATCGCCGCCCTTCTCGAGGAATATCTTCGTCACGTCAAGGAGGGACACTTCATCATCGACCAGGAGAACCTCAATCAGAACAAATCACCCGGGGTAACACGCGTTTTATCACTCCTTGACCTGCTGAAAGATAAAAATAACAGGTTCTCAAGGATAGTCCGCACTATCTCATCATGATCTGGACGGCTGTCGGATATTTGCGCACCAGTGCAAAGACGATTGCCCTCCCCACCCAGGCTTTTCCACCCTCCATCCGCCTCTCCATCGAGAGATCACCGAGTTCCTGCAACACGGCAAATGCAACATCATCAGCAAGCGTGCAGCTGTCTGAAACCTCCATGTCAAAGTAAAAGACAATGGGGAGCTTGAGCGCGGAGCGAAGACGCACAGGAAGCGCCTCCCCGATCTTCCTGATCACATCCCTGTCAAAGACATGCTCCCTGCCTCCCCTTGTAGCGGCAACGGGTCTTTCCATCTCAAGGAGAAGAGAGAGGGGGACCCTCGCCGACACGACCCCGTCGTTGATCTTCCCCATCTCGAGGCTCATCCACCGGCGGAGCGCGGACTCGTCATACATCCTGCGGTTCTCCTGCAGTCGCACACACCCTCTTTGCCTTGATACGGGGGGAGGAACAGGCGCATCCGAACAGGGCACATTGTTCGAGGACCTCCCGTCTTTTCGTATGGGAGCCTGGCCCATCCCCATTATTTCTTTCAGAAATATACCCGGTCTGATGCCAGGGAATGAAACAGCGAAGACAATTCCCGGCTGGTCTCACTTCTTCCTCCACAAGTCAGCCTCCCGAATCTCCGCCTTACAATGGGGGCAGAGGTACCACTCCCCGCGATGTTCCTGCTGCTCCTTCTTCTCTGCCCTGGTCCGTTTCTCAAGCTCCTGCGTAAACCCGGATGCGAGGATACCGGCCGGGAGCGCAAAGATACCGATCCCAAGCAGCGTGATGCACCCGCCAAGTACCTTCCCGGGAGCTGTCAGCGGGACCATGTCCCCATAGCCTACAGTGGTAAGCGTGACAATGCCCCACCACATGGTGGCAGGGATGCTCGTAAAGACTTCAGGTTGGCCCGGCTGCTCTATCTGGAACATGAGTGTAGATGCAGAGATAAGCGCGATGAAGAGGACAAGATATGCCGTGATCAGCATATCCCTCTGGGCCTTGACTACCCGTATAATCATGTTGATCGAGTCAGAATACCTGATGAGCTTGAATATCCGGAAGACCCGCAATACCACCAGGCCCGTGAGGTTTATCCCGGTGAATATGTTCAGGTAAAAGGGCAATACAACGATCAGATCGATAAGAGCAAAGGGCGTGAGCGCCCATGCGAGCCTTCCCCTTACAGGATGTGAGTACCCGGGATTCACAGTGCACGACCACAGCCTGAGAGGGTATTCGATCGAGAAGACAATGGTGGTGAAGAGGAAGACACTGTTGAAGAGTGTGGAATACCTGCCCGAAAGGGAACTCACGGATGAGAGGACCATGATAGTGATGGAGACAAGGATGACCGCGGTGATGAATACGTCAAACCAGTAACTGATCCGGTCACCTTTATATGTAGGTTCAAGTATCTGGTATACTCGCTCTCTTATCGCAGAAATATCCATAATAGCCATGGATTGAGCGTTCAATTTAAAGGTTCTCTTGCCCTTCCAGGCTGGAAATGGGGTCAGAGAAGAGACAGATTCCATGCTTGGGCACACCGGATAAGAATCCCTTCCCGTCAAAAGGGCCATATATGTGAAGGACCCACACGATTACCAGGGATTCCATGGATCTCATCTCTCTCGCCGGGTTCCTGGCTCTCGTGATCGTGGGGATTGCAGTCGTTCTCTTCCTCATCAAACTTGTGTGGTCCCTTGTCCCGGCCGCAATCGTGGCGCTGGTAGTATACCTGGTCACCGCCAGCCTCTGGTGGACGGGAGTCGCATTCCTTGCAGTCGTGGTCCTCACCCTCCTCTATAAACTCCTTGCAAAATAGGAAATAATCCCGGGAACAGGACTTTTTTATTATTCAGGGATCCTGGTGGCGATATGGATGACCCTCGTGAGATTGCCGTCCCCGTCGAGTTCTGGGGTGCAGGAGACGAGGTATCGCCCGTTCATCGCCTCGACAGGCATCTGCATCACTTCGTATCGCTTCGTGGTTATCATCGTCACCAGGGGGCAACGGGGTGGCGGGTTCCCGCGGTGATGGAAGAGTTCAAAACACCTCTTTCCAAGGACTTCGGCCATTATGCAACCCATTGCCTCCAGCGCGGCCCGGTTCGCAGCAATGATCCGGTGATCGGGTGCAAGGATGGTGATGGGATTCTCCACCGCGTTGAAGAGGTGCTCCCACTCCCAGTTCGCCTGCCGGACCCGTTCCTCAGCTCTCCTCTTCTCAACCGCCTGGCGTATCTTGTGGGAGAGTTCCGCAAACTGGACCATTGGGTCCCCTCCTTTCTGGAGGTAGAAACTTGCACCGCTGGAGAAGGCCTCGATCACCACCTCCTCCCTTCCCCGTCCGGTGAACATGATGAACGGGACAGGATTCCCATCCCCGCGGATCGCTTTCAGCAGGGTGAGCCCGTCCATCCCCGGCATCAAGTAATCCGAGACAATCGCATCATAGTGCTGCTGGCGGATACGGTCGAGCGCCTGCACTGAATGGTCAGCCGTGTCGACGGAAAAATCCTCCTCGCGCTGTAAAAATCTCTTCCCGAGTTCCAAAAGATCGGGCTCATCGTCAATGTACAGCACCTCGATCACGTGTTCTCTCCCCCCCATAAAAAGTAATCTTCGCATGAGAATAAAAAATGCATGATTTTATCCATTTGTCGCCTCCCTGAGAAGAAATTGACCTGTGAAACCTCCTTACGCACTGCCTTGGTCAGGTTCTACCCGGGAGGAGGACATTACCGGCAGTGGGGATCCAATATGTTGTGAGAAAAGTCGGGAGAATATGAATGGGCTCGAGGAGATTCGAACTCCTGACCTCCGCCATGTCAAGGCGACGTCATAACCAGCTAGACCACGAGCCCGCAATTCTTCTGCGAAATGCGCGGAGAAATGTGGGTGAACACAGTATAAAATTATTCTCTTTTCTTGCGTTTGGAGGGCAATATTGATGCATTGGCAATGCAACCAGATGAAGAGCCGGAAGTGGCGCACTATGGCAGATACGAACCTTCAGCAGCTGTTTCTTTACGAGCATGACGCGGGGAGACTCGAACTCCTCGTCCGCATCGTGTACTGGATTGCAATCGGGATCGTGGCCTGGGTCTACGGGCTCATTGCCTTCATATGCCTCGTTGTCCAGTGGTTCCACATCCTCATCCTTGGAAGGAGGTCTCAGGGCCTCTCGGACTTTGCGAAGGGTTACCTCGAGTACATGGTCCACCGGATGCCGTATATGTACCTTATGACCGACAGGCGTCCGGCGGTTCTGCCCGACACCGTGAAGATCTTCGAGGAATCCGGCTGAATAAGAGGGAGGAAAGATGAAGGGGGCAGTCATGCCCCGCATTCCCCGGGGGATTGAAAAAATGCGGCGTTTCAGATGAGGGTATCCGAGATCTTTGCAAACACCGCGGTGAATATCCCGGGCATCGACCTGATCTCGTCCATCATGTCCGGCGAGACCTCGCTGTCTACGTTCAGGACCATGATAGCCTCTTCGCCCGGCTTGATCCGCCCGACCTGCATGCCCGCGATGTTCACATTTCCCTTCCCAAGGATGGTGGACGCTCTGCCAATGACGCCGGGCTTGTCGAGGTGGCGGGAGACGATGACGTACCCCTCGGGGATCATGTCCATGGTATACCCTCCGATGGCAACGATCCTCGAGCGTCCCTTGTAAAAGACCGTCCCGCTCATGGTCTCCTCCATGGTGTCTGTCTTTACCCTGATGGAAACGAGGCTCTTCCATCCGCCGGAGTCAGGGGTCATCGTCTCAGAGACGCTGATTCCCCGCTCCTTGGCGATGAACTCGGCGTTCACGATGTTGATGGGAACCTGGAGGATGGGATCGAGGAGGCCCTTTAAAGCCATGAGGGTGATGAACCGGGTGTTGTTCCCAAGCGTCGCAAGCTCCCCGCTGTAGATCAACTCGACCTTCTCCATCCTCCCTCCCACCATCTGGGTGAGGAACCTTCCCATCTTGTGGGCAAGGATGGCAAACGGCTCGATGACGTCCGCGTGCTCGGCAGGGACGATCGGCGCATTCACGATATAGCGCGCCGAACCTCCCTTCAGGACCGAGAGGCACTGCCTGGAGATGGAGACTGCCACGTTCTGCTGGGCTTCGACCGTGCTTGCTCCCAGGTGCGGGGTTGTGATCACCTGGTCGAGGCCAAGAAGGGGTGAGTTGAGGGGCGGTTCCTCTTCGAAGACGTCGAGAGCGGCTCCGGCCACTTTTCCGGACCTTATCCCCTCGTAAAGGGCTTTCTCGTCGATGATCCCTCCCCTCGCGCAATTGATGATCCGGACCCCGTCTTTCATGGTGGCGATGGTCCGGGCGTTGATGATGTGTCTGGTCTCCTTGATCAGGGGAGTATGCACCGTGATGAAATCCGAGACCTTGAAGAGATCCTCGAGGGAGAGCGCCTCCACCCCCATCTGGACGGCACGGTCCTTGCTGATGAACGGGTCATAGCCGACGATATGCATCCCCATCGCCTGGGCACGTTTTGCGACCTCCCTGCCGATCCTCCCAAGCCCGACGATCCCGAGCGTCTTCTCGTTCAGTTCAACCCCCATGAACCGGGAGCGCTTCCACTCCTTCTGCTTGAGCGAGGCGTTCGCCTGCGGGATGCTGCGTGCGAGGGAGAGCATCATGGCCATGGTGTGCTCGGTGGCGGCTAGGGTGTTTCCTTCCGGCGCATTTGCGACGATGATCCCTTTCCGGGTTGCAGCGTCCATATCGATATTGTCAACGCCCGCACCGGCCCTCCCGATGAACCGGAGGTTCCTGCCTGCCTCGATAACCCCCGAGGTCACCTCGGTCCCGCTCCGCACCAGCAGGGCATCATAGTCGCCGATAGTGGAGACGAGCTCGTCCTCCTTCAGGCCTGTCTTCACATCGACGGTGCACTCCCGCCGCAGGATCTCCAGCCCTTCATCGGCCAGCGGATCGCTGACCAGTACTCTGAACGTCACTCTAAAACCCATATTAAATGTGCACCATGAGTAATTGAGGGTTTTTGTCTGCCGGGATCTGCCCCCGGAACGGCACTGCATGCCCATTCCCTCCGGCACAGGCGATGAGAATGTATTAAACAGGGAGGGGTGCAGATCATAGTGGTGCGTGAATGAAAGAGATGCCCGATATTCTCTGGCTTGAAGAGATACGGAAAGAGGATATTGCTGCAGTGGGGGGGAAGGGTGCATCCCTCGGGGAGATGTCTGCCATCGGCCTCCCTGTCCCGCGGGCCTTCGTGGTCACCAGCCATGCCTTCCGCCGGTTCCTGATCGAGAGCGGCATTGAAAAGACCCTCTTTGCAGGCCTTGCAAACCTCGACGTGGAAGATTCAGGGGAGCTCGAGAAGGCGGCGAACAGGGCCAAGGATCTGGTGATGAAAGCCCGTGTCCCTGCATCGCTGAAGCAGAGAGTGAAGGAGGCCTACCAGCAGATGGATGGCGGCCGGATGGTGGTCGCCGTCCGGTCAAGTGCAACCGCGGAAGACCTGCCCGACGCAAGTTTCGCCGGCCAGCAGGAGACCTTCCTGAACATCAAGGGCGAGAAGAACCTCCTCCTCGCCATGCAGAAGTGCTGGGCCTCGCTCTACGGGGCAAGGGCCATCTATTACCGGGCCAAGCAGGGATTCGACCACCAGAGCGTGAACATCGCGGTGGTGGTGCAGCATCTCGTGAATGCGGAGAAGGCAGGGGTAATGTTCACCTCCCACCCTGTGACGGGTGAAGCTCTGAGCATCATAGAAGGCTCCTGGGGGCTCGGTGAAGCCGTCGTATCTGGCTCGGTCTCCCCCGACAAGTACGTCTTCGACCAGCGCAGCGAGAAGGTGATCGACCAGCTCATTGCCAACAAGCGGTACCAGATCATTTCAGACGGGGACCACGGTACAAAAACTGTCGAGGTGACGCGCGACCAGCAGGATGCCCCACTCCTTTCGGACGCGGAGGTGCGCAAGCTTGCCACATTCGGCAGGATTGCAGAGACCCATTACGGGGTCCCGCAGGACATTGAATGGGCGATCGTCGGAGATGACCTCTTCATCCTCCAGTCGCGTCCAATCACCACGATCAGGCCTCAGTCTGCATCGACGCCCGTCCACGAGGCCGGAGCAGGGAAGATCATCCTCCAGGGCCAGGGGGCGTCGCCGGGTATCGCGAGCGGCGACGTAGTGATTATCAGGGACGTCAGGGACGCCGGGAAGGTGAAGGAGGGCGACATCCTCGTCACCCAGATGACCAATCCCGACATGGTCCCTGCGATGAGGAAGGTTGCGGCCATCATCACCGATGAAGGCGGGATGACCTGCCACGCTGCGATCGTCAGCAGGGAACTCGGGACCCCTGCAATCGTCGGCACCAAAACCGCCACCCAGGTGCTGAAGACTGGGCAGACGGTCACGGTCGACGGCGAGAAAGGCCTCATCTACGAAGGGCGTCTTGAAGTCCCCAGGGAGAAGGTCCAGGCTGCGGTTGCGGCTGCCGCCCCCCTTATCACCGCCACCAGCGTCAAGGTCAACGTGTCCATGCCTGAGGCTGCGGCCAGGGCTGCCGCCACCGGTGCCGACGGCGTGGGGCTGCTCCGGATCGAGCACCTCATCCTCGGCATGAACAAGACCCCCGGGTGGTTCATCGCCAACAACAGGGAGGAGGAGTTCATCCAGGAGCTCTACAATGGGATCAAGACCGTTCTCGACGCGTTCTACGGCAAACCCGTCTGGGTAAGGACGCTGGATGCCCCCACCGACGAGTTCCGGAACATGGCCGGCGGCGAGAACGAACCGGTCGAGCACAACCCGATGCTCGGCTGGAGGGGCATCAGGAGGGACCTCCAGACCCCCGACCAGTTCCGCCTCCAGGTGGAGACATTCAAGCGGCTGTGGGAGCAGGGGTACGACAACCTGGGCATCATGTTCCCCATGGTCTCCCACCCATCCGAGTTCACGAGGGCTCGGGAGATGATGCGGGGGTGGGGCGTCGACGTGGAAGCGGCCACTCTCGGCGTGATGATCGAGATCCCGAGCAGCGCGATCCTGATCGAGGACTTCATCCATGCCGGGATAAGGTTTGCATCCTTTGGCACAAACGACCTCGTCCAGTACACGCTCGCCATAGACCGGAACAACGAGCACATCGCGGGGATGTACCAGCCGAAACACCCGGCGGTCCTCGCCCTGATCGATTCTGCCATCCGGTGCTGCAGGGAGCATGGAGTCGAGATATCCATCTGCGGCCAGGCCGGCTCCGAGCCACCGATGGTAAAGTGGCTCGTTGAACACGGTATCACGAGCGTCTCTGCAAATATCGATGCCATCGCAAAGATCCGCGAGACCGTGGCAAGGACCGAGCAGCAGATACTCCTGGAGAGCGCGAGATCCCGGAATGCGTGAGTGCGGGCTCTCAGAGGAATCACTCTTTTCATTCCTCCTCTCGAAGCGGCAGGAGGACGTCGATCATACCCACATCCTGAGCTCGATGTGCACGGTCCCCCACCCGGTCGCCGTGAGAGCGCACCTCGAGTTCATGGAGACGAATCTTGGTGACCCGGGCCTCTTCCCGGGAACTGCGTCGCTCGAGCGGCTCCTCGTAGAACGGCTGGGAACCCTCTACCACCTGCCCGGCGCCTGCGGGTACGCCACATCCGGGGGGACGGAGTCGAACATACAGGCCCTCCGGATGGCAAGGCAGCTTGCCGGGAGAGAGAAGCCGAACGTCGTCATCCCCGAGTCCGCGCACTTCTCGTTCCAGAAGGCCTGCGATATCCTCTGCCTCGAGATGCGGACCGTCCCTCTCTGCAGTGATCTCCGGATGGACCCTGTGGCAGCGGCAGAGATGATCGACCGCAATACCTGCTGCCTGGTGGGAATCGCCGGCACGACGGAATACGGGATGACGGATCCCATACGCGATCTCTCGAAGGTTGCAGGAGACCTCGGTGTCTTCTTCCATGTCGACGCGGCATTCGGAGGCATGGTCCTCCCCTTCCTTGACGGTGCACCGGTCTTTGACTTCTCACTCCCCGGCGTCAGCAGCATCGCAGTGGACCCCCACAAGATGGGGATGAGTACTATCCCCGCGGGGGTTCTCCTCGTGCGGGATTCCGAGTCTCTCTGTTCGCTGTCGGTCGATACCCCTTACCTCACGGTGAAACAGGAGTTCACGCTCTCCGGCACCCGCCCGGGGGCATCGGTGGTGGGGGCGCTTGCGGTGCTCGAATATCTTGGGGTGGAGGGGATGAGGGATATCGTTGCTGGCTGCATGAAGAATACCCGGAGGCTGATTGACGGTATGGAGACGTACGGCATCCCGAGGGCCGCCACCCCGGACGTCAACGTGGCCACCTTCGCCCCCGCGCGCATCCCGCCCCCCTGGAAGGTCTCATGGACGAGGAAGGGGCACCTTCGCCTTGTATGCATGCCGCACGTGCACGCCGGAGTTGTGGAAACATTCCTGAAGGATATTGGTGAACAGAATGCTTGAACGACTTGTTGCATCACTCGAGACCTGTCCCCTCGTGAAGCGAGGGGAGTATAACTACTTCATCCACCCCATCACGGACGGCGTCCCCGAAGTAGATCCCCACCTCCTGCGCGAGGTCTGCATGGCGATGATCAAGGTACTGGACCTTGAAGGCGTGGACCGCATCCTTACCGCCGAGGCGATGGGAATCCCCGTAGGGGCCGTGCTCTCCCTCGCAACTGACCTGCCCATGAACATCGTCCGCAAGCGGGAGTACCAGATCCCCGGCGAAGTCGCCGTGCACCAGGCGACCGGGTACTCGAAGGGGCAGCTCTTTTTAAACGGGGTGAAACGTGGTGACCGCGTGGTGATAGTCGACGATGTGATCAGCACCGGCGGGACCACAAGGGCGCTTCTCTGGGCTCTCGACAAGGCAGGGGCCGAGGTAAAGGACATCTGCTTTGTGATAAAGAGGGGGTCAGCCGATATCGGGAGACCCTACAAGACCCTGGTGAGCGTCGACGTGACAGACAGGGTGCGTGTCGTTGACCGGATATTCTGACCTTGCAGAACGGCTCCGGGACCGTGGGGCAAAAGTCGTGGCCCTCCAGTTTCCTGCCGGGCTGAAGAGGAGAGCAGGAGAGATCGCACAATTCCTGAAAGGGCGGGGTTTCGAAGTGATCGTGAGCGGCGATCCCTGTTACGGGGCCTGTGACCTTGCCGTGGAGGCACTCGTGTATGCAGAGGTCCTTGTCCATTTCGGGCATACCCCTCTTGAATACCCCGACCCGCGGATCATCTTTGAGCCTTACAGGGTAGATTTCGACACCAGTGTCCTGAAAAATGCAATCCCCTGCCTGAAAGCCGCAAGGGTGGGTCTCGTCACCACCGCGCAGCACCTCCATCTCCTTGATGCGATGAAAGCGGTGCTCGCGGCAACAGGTGTGGAGGCAGTGACCGCGAAGGGGACAAGGGGCTGCGCGGAGGGGCAGGTACTCGGGTGCTCATTCGGGGCAGCCCGGGTCATTGGCACGGAAGAGATCCTCTATGTCGGCACCGGTCTCTTCCACCCCCTGGGGGTTCAGCTGGCAACAGGACTGCGGGTAATTGCACTCGATCCCTTCACGGGCGAGGTGCAGGAGGTGAATGCAGAGAAGTTCCTCCGCCGTCGACATGCATTGATCGAGAAGGCCAGGTCTGCTGAGAGGATCGGCCTCCTCGTCAGCACGAAGACGGGCCAGGGGCGGTATGAGATGGCCCGCGGGATGGCCGGGAGGTGCGAGCGGGCGATACTCGTCCTCATGCGGGAGATCTCGCCGGACGAACTCCTGAATCTCGGATTTTCTGCCTACGTAAACTTCGCATGCCCACGCCTTGCGTATGACGATCAGGTCAGGTTCCCGGCACCGGTTCTCACGCCGCAGGAGTTCTCCATCCTCCTTGGAGAGCGCTCATTCTCGGACTATCGGATCGACGAGCTTCCATGACGGGCATGCGTCTGAAACGGCTCGAGATGCTCCTTTCAAAGGTGAAGGGCTTTTCTTCGCCTTCGGCGCGGCACGAGCAGTACCTCACCCCTCCCGACCTTGCAGCCCGTCTCCTCTTCCATGCCCACATGCGTGGGGACATCGCGGAGAAGAGGGTCTGCGATCTCGGGTGCGGGACAGGTATCCTTGCCATCGGTGCGGCGCTCCTCGGTGCGGCGGAGGTGGTCGGCGTGGAATTCGACCCCCACGCACTCCAAATCGCCTCCGAAAACGGAAAGGAACTCAGCGTCTTCCCGCGTTTCATCGAGTTGCGCCTCCCGCACCCTGACCTCGCTTCGCTGGTCGGCCCTTGCGACACCGTCGTCATGAACCCCCCCTTCGGCGCCCAGGACCCCCACGCAGACCGGCCCTTCATCGACGCGGCCCTCGCCATCGCACCTTCTGTCTACGGGATCTTCAATGCGGGGAGCAGGGACTTTGTGAAGGCCTATACAGGAGAGAGGGCGGAGGTCGAAGAGGTGGTGGGAGGCACTCTCTTGATGAGGAGGACATTTTCCTTCCATGCAAAGGATCTCCGGGAGACTCCCGTTGAGATCATCGTGTTGAGGAGGCGCATGATCTGAAAGTTCTCTCGGGCCCGATATCCAGGCTCTTCCTTGCACACCTGGTCACCGACCTCTACATGCCGGTGATCGCGGCCATCCTCCCGCTGCTCATCTCCACGCGGGGGTATTCCTACCTCCTCGCAGGCCTCCTGGTGACCTCCTACAACCTCACCTCCTCTGCGTCCCAGCCGATCTTCGGGTGGCTCTCGGACAAAAAAGGCTGGCAGGTCCACATCTCTGTCTCGGTCCTGATCTCCGCAGTCTTCATCGGGCTGATGGGCGTGGTGGAGCAGTACCCCCTGCTCCTCGCCTGTGCGGCGCTTGCGGCGCTCGGCCACGCCTGCTTCCACCCCCATGCCCTCACCATGGTAAGCCGTCTTGCGACCAGCCTGAACAGGGGGAAGGTCACCGCGCTCTTTGTGGTCGGGGGAAATATCGGTTACGCACTTGGTCCGATCCTTGCAGGGGCGATCATCGTCACGTTCGGCCTTCCCGGCCTTCCCCTCCTCGTCATCCCTGCACTGGTGATGGCCCTTGTCCTGCGAAAATCCTCGTTATACCCTCCCGTGCATCCCGCATCCTCACAGGTGCCCTCGATGCGCCCGGTATCCCTCTCCTCGTTTGCCCCCGTCCTCACCCTCTTCTCGGCATCAACGCTCCGAGCCTGGGCGGTGTTCGCCGCGATCGCGTTCCTCCCGCCATTTCTCGTGCTGCAGGGCCTTGATATCTTCACGGCAAACCTCATCGTCACCCTGATGCTCCTTGCGGGTGTCGCCGGCCAGGTGTCAGGGGGGATCCTCTCAGACGTATATGGGAAGAAGGAATTTGTCATCCTGGGCCTCGTCCTCTCCATCCCCGCATTTGGAGCCTTCCTTGCAACAGACGGCCTCCTCTCTCTCGCCGCGCTGCTCGTCTTTGGATTCGCACTCTGGTCGAGTTTTGCGCTCACCGTCGCCATGGCGCATGAGCTCATGCCGGACCATGTCGGGCTGACTTCGGGGCTGATGCTCGGGGTCGCGGTGGGGGCAGGAGGGCTCGGCGTTGCCGCAACCGGGCTGATTGCAGACCGTCTCTCCCTGAATGCAGCCCTCTCCACCATCCCGCTGCTGGTAATCGGATCCCTTCTCCTGATGCTGCTGGTGCGGTATCCCTGGAAGTCGCTCTCCCGCCCGGAGGCATGACGAGGGATGCCCCGGGTCCTTACTCTTTGAAGAATGAATGGGAAAGCGAGTGCCTGATATGCCGCTCGGCGAGCACCCAGAGTAACGGCACAAGCACCAGCACGAGGAGTGCAAAGCCGATTGCCGAGAAGAGGAAGAGGTTGAAGAGGGCATGGGCGGCCATGGCAAGCACGAGGCCGTTTCTGACCAGTCGACTCCCCTCCTGTTCCGGCATGAACCTGGCCATGCCCAGCGCATACCCCCACATCACCGAGAAGAGGACGTGCCCGGGGACCGAGATGAGCCCCCGGACGAGCCCGGTCTGGAGCGCGAGCAGGAGGGACTCGTCGAACGCCGAGAAGAGGTAGAGTATGTTTTCAATGGTCGCAAATCCGAGACCTGCCGCGGCGGCATAGATGATCCCGTCAACCGGCTCGTCGAA
>CAZRCH010000054.1:0-11858 GCA_964598545.1 uncultured Methanolinea sp.
TACCATAAGACGCGCCATAATTATGAACCGCAGCAATTTCCTTAGGAGCGGTATCTTCTCTCACGCGCCCCGGTAGGGTAGTGGATATCCTGGGAGCCTCCGGAGCTTCCGACCCGGGTTCGAATCCCGGCTGGGGCGTTTCCTTCACTCTTCTTTTTTTCCGAAATTGATTACTCCTCGCGGCTCCTACCTGATCACGGGAAACAAGAGGATCTCTCCATGCAGGATATCACAAATGTTGCCGGCGAGTATGGAGCATATCTCCAGCGTCTTGCCGGTGTTCTTACTGCAGACGCAGAGCGGGTCAGGGCCCTTGCTGATCTGATCAATTCGGCACCTGCAGTCCATGTCTTTGGATTTGGGCGGAGCGGGACCGCGGGGCTTGCCATGGCGATTCGGCTCCGGCATTTCCTTGCCCCCGGCCAACAGGTATTCTGGCTCGGTGACCAGGTCAGGGACCCCATTCGGGAGAACGACCTGGTCATCCTCTTCTCAAAGTCCGGTGATAGGAGAGAAGTGATCGGCTTCCTCGAGACTGCCCGGAGCGCCCGCGCCAGGTGCATCGCTGTCACGGCCATCGCATCATCCCCTCTTGCACAGGATTCGGTCCTGACAATTATTCTTCCTCTCATTGAGGAGAGCAATCCATATGGAGGTGGTGACTTCGAGCTCTCCGCATGGTTCTTCCAGGAGGTGTTCCTTGACTGGTACGGCATCGTCCACGGCATCCCGGGGGAGAGAGTCAGGGAACACCATATCTGAAGGCAAGAAAGGTTTTACCTGTCTGCACCTCCAGAAATACACATCGGATCAGGACTGGTCGAGCGATGCAGACGGAACAAGCCGATATCCTGCTGGTGGATGACAGGACAGACCTTATTGCGATGTTCAGGAAGTTCCTCTCTTCCCGGAAGGAATACGCAGTAGAAAGCGTCTCCTCCCCGAGGGATGCCATGGAACTCCTCTCCTCAAGGTCTTTTGCCCTGATCATCTCCAACGATACCGGCCGGGACGCTCTTTCGCTGGAAGCTCTTGCATCGTCGCGCGACATCCCCCTTGTCAGGCTGAAGAACGAGAGAAGACACAGCGGCTCGTCCAAGTTCACCCTCCAGGCCGGGGATGTAATCGTGATGGAAGACCCGCACCAGAGGATGGAGTTCCCGCTCCATGGATCTTCAGGTCTCCCTGCGCTCTTCTCTGACCTGGCCCGGAACCTCAAGCAGCTGACAAAGGGAAGGCATGCCAGGCATGGGTTTGCCGAAGCGTTCGGACACCCTTATGAGGTCATCAGTTCAGCCCCGGTACCCCTCTGCATCCTCTCGTACCCGGATATCGCATGGATGAACGAGGAGATGGCGCACATCCTGGGGTACGCACCCTCCTCTCTCGCCGGAATGCCGTTCGATTCACTCCTCTCCCGCGACGATGACAGGAGGTGGTTTGGGGAACTCGGGCGGCAGGCCAAAAACAGTGTGGGATGGGGCCAGAGAGACGTGGCGCTCAAAAGGAGAGAGGGGGGATCGGTTCCCCTGCGGTTCAAATACAGGAGGACCGCAGGCAAAGACGGCGGGGACAAGTACATCTGCGTCTGCGAAGATATCCGGTGCCAGCAATCGCTCCTCGATCTGCAGCGCTCACTTGACCAGAAGATCGAGGAGATCGAGAGCAGATACCGCACTGTCCTTGAGAGCATGGGGGCAATCGTCATCCGGACAGATCCAGATGGCGCCATCAAGTACTGCAATCCAGCCGCGGAGATGGTGTTCGGGTTCCGGTCAGAAGATGCAACGGGGAAGAACGTGATCGGCACGCTGGTCCCGGCAGGCTCCCGGTCGGCGCGGGACTTCATGACGATGCTCTCGGGCTGTTCGGGGAACGCCGACGAATCTTCCGTCATCGCTGTTGACCATGTACTCCCCGGAACGAGGAGGGCCTGCATCGCGTGGAAGATGGTGGGGGTGGAAAGGGACGGGGTGGTATCCGATGTCGTCTGCGTGGGCGAGGACATCACTGACTATACCAGGCCGGACAGGGGTGGGATCAGGACCGATCCATGGAGGACGCGGCTTTTGAAGGGGACCGACATCCAGCGGGATGTCTTTGACGACGTGTTCTCCATCTGTGTCGAGATATCGCGGGAAGGCTGGGAAGGGAAAAGGGTCGGGACCTCGTTCCTGATCGGGGATGCCCCTGCAGTGATGGCCCGGTCGCAGCAGCTGATCATCAACTCATTTGAGGCCATGGATATGGATGCACGGTTTGTCAGCAACCAAGGAAACAGGAACTGCATCAAGAATTTCGCGATGCTCGACGGGGGCTTCGTCATTCGGGGTGACGGGTTCATCGAGGCTTCAGGGCGGCAATTTCTCCCTGGAGATATCCCGCTTGATCTTCCCTCCGGTTATGGCACGCGCCACCGCTCAGTTGCGGCGATGACGCTGGTGACCGGGGCGGTGGGAATCGTCGTCTCCGAGACAGGGGGGCGGCTGTCGGTGTTCAGGGACGGGCGGAGCGTAAAATCCCTGATCTTCTGAATGGCGTCATCATCCCCTTCAGCTGGAGAAAAGGACGCAAAGGGAACGGATGTCCGGGGCCTATCACATCTCTTCATACCGATAGAAGAAACAGGCGCCCCATTCCATCTTCTCACCGGGGCTCATGCGCTTCAGCCGGTCCTCGGCGTGCATTTCGCAGACCGTTGACCCGCAGCAGCCGAGGATCTGGATACCTATGGCCTTCCTGCCGCATACGTCACAGGTCCTCTTTTCGGCCGCACTCATGGCTGAACAAAAAGGTAGGGTCCGGCATCATGTCAATCCATCGATCCTGCCACGGCCGGGCGAAACAGCAGGATCCCGCCTTTCTCCATCCGCCATACTCTCCCGATTGATACGACGCCCCGCGCCTTCCGCCGGCCCCTGATGCTTTTTTACAAAAATTCAAGGTTTTTTATCAAATTAATCCTTTTTAAAAAGAGAGTTAAGATCCTTTCGCGTTCCGGCCGGGAGTGGCCCAAGATAATCTTTATGGTCAGTGGAGACTATATGTCCCATGCTAGACAGGGATCGTAAGAGATGATCTCTGATTTGTTGTCTGGCACCCTCCATGTGGACGGTCTGCAGCCCTCCACACCTTGAATGGCCTGGTCATCCGCGGTATCAACTCCCCAACATGGCCGCACCGGGTACCTCGCGGTCAGATGCCTGGATGACCTTGGGTCCTTCATGTGAAAATCTCTTCCTGTGCGTATTCTCCCACTGCTGCTGTCCTCTGCACTTTCCATTTGGCCCAAAAACCGGGACGCGGACCCATCGTAATGCCCACGTATCAATGATACCGGCGCTTCCCCTCAAATGATGATTGGCATATGCCTGGGACATATCATCCGGCCGGATATCATGGACAACGCGGATCCCCAATTGTTGTGCTGGGAAATAGTGCTGGGGAAAAGGCCGGCGCTCCCTTATCCCGATGAATCATCCACCTTTGACAGCCGGTCCCACAAGAAGACCCGCGGGTCCAGGGAGTCTATGATATACAGGATGAGGATGCAGACGTTCAGCATGATAAGGGAACGGAAGGCAAGGGCCGCAACCGCGTCGAACCACGAGGTGAACATCAGGACGGCCCCTGCCACCACGTACCCGCAACCCAGCCCGAGGGCGGCAGTGGGCATCCACATTCGGTTCTTCGCGCAGTACCTCGCGATGATCCCGGTGGCAAGGCCTCCAACCATGTAGAGGAAGACCTCCGAGAGGGGATCCATCCCCACAAGGCCTGCAAGGAGTCCCACCAGTGCGCCGCCTGCAGGGCCCGCCAGGACCCCGGCACACACGACAAGGATGTCCCGCGGGTCCATAACAGGGGAAGTTCCGATGGAGAGCGCAAGGGAGAAGTAACCGCTGATGAGGGCCGCAGCTCCAAGCGAGGCAGTCACTCCGATCTTGCGGGCAAGGATGGCGGTGTTCATGAGCTCTCTCGTACACAATTCTGGCGACGTGCATCTTAAAACGTGGCCCTGCCCATGGAGTGTGTCCCCGTTGTGTGAGAATTCCCGGATGGCCACTGCCGGCTGTTGCAGAAACTACAGACTCTTATCATACCCCGTACCAATTAGATCACACGTGGATCTCGCATGTGTAATATGGAGACCCTGACCACACCCAGGTTGTTACTCCGAAGATTCTCGCCAGACGATGCCCCTTTCGTGAAGGTGCTTGCAGATGACATCTGCATCGCGGCCGGAGTACTCGAGATTCCCCACCCTTACACACTGGAGGATGCCAGGCAGTGGATCGGGGAGCATAATTCCCTCTGGCAGCGGGGGGAACAGTACATCTTTGCCATCACAGAGAAGGAGACGGCGGACCTCGCGGGCGCTGCAAGTCTCAGGCTGAACGGTGCGCATGCGCATGCGGAGCTCGGGTACTGGATAGGGGGGCCATTCCGGGGCAGGGGATATGCAACCGAGGCTGCAGAAGCACTCCTGGAGTTTGGGTTCCTCGGCCTCGGCCTTCACAGGATTTACGCAAGACACCTTGTATGGAACACCGCGTCATCGAGCGTACTCTCTCGGATCGGCATGCACCATGAGGGCACAATGAGGGGGCACGCCTGCAAATGGGGCTCGTTCCAGGATGTGCACATCTTCGGTATCTGTGCTCCTGATTTTTTGCCGCGTTACTTCGAGAGGAGTTGCACCAGGACTGCCCGCCACGGGGAGGACCACTGAATGCCTCCCGTGTTGCCGATGCTCATTTCGATCCCTCACGGCGGAGTGGGCGTCCCCGAAGAGGCTGCAGAAAGGGTCGCCCTTGAACCGCCTTCACTCCTTTATTACAGCGATCCTTCGTCGCACCGCCTCTTTGGGTTCAGGGAGAAGGTGAGAACTCTTGTGAGTGCATCGGTGTCGAGGGTGATCGTTGACCTGAACCGCCCTCCCTACCACCTCCCCCCACGGCGGCGTGACGGGGTGGTCAAGTTCAGGACGTCGCTTAGTGACCCGGTCTGGAAAGAAGGGATGCAGCCTGACATCCAGGCCATCCACAGGCTGCTCCTGCGTCATTACTTCCCATACCATGCGGAGATCGACATGCTGCTGGAGAGCGAGGAGATCGCAGTCGCACTTGACTGCCACAGCATGGTCCCTGTCGGATTGCCAGGCCAGCCGGACGAAGGGAAGGAACGCCCGCTCATATGCCTCGGCAACAACGGAGACCGTTACGGGAATCCAAGGAGGGGAGCACTCTGCACGTGCCCGCCAGGGTGGGTCCGCATGCTTGCAGAGATGTTTCGGGAGCATTTCCCTGGACAGGGCAGCGTCTCCCTCAACCACCCGTTCGCGGGTGGCTTCATCTCGAATGCCCACTACTGGCACAAGGGTGTCCCCTGGATTCAGATCGAGGTGAACCGCTCGCTTTATGAAGAAGAAGATTCGAGCCCCGCGCGCGGGTCCCTCGTTGATATGCAGGAGTTGAAAAGCTTGAAGGAGATCATCTGGGCTGTTCTTGAGCGCTGGTATGCCGCGGTGGCGGATGAGGAGCCGTATCCTTTTTACTCATCCCGGTGATAAGCCTTGCTGAATGCCTCTGGCCCGCCCCAACCATCCGGCATCCTCCCCTGGATTCACACTCCCCGGCTTGCTGCCATTGCGGCACCAAGAAACAACAGTGTGAGAAAACACCAGGTGAGGAGCTGCTCGCATATCCTGCGTGAGTGATGGTTCATGGTTGCAGTCCCAACCCTCACCCGCAGCCGGTAATATATTGTGACATCGGACAGGGATCACGCAAAGAAGCAAGGGTATCATCATTGGTAAAGTGTGGTACCTGTTTTGAACTTCAGGGTTCAAGGTACCCCTCCCCCTGTCAATCGGGTCAGGATGCCCTGCATTTTCCCGGGAAACGACTCAAGACACTACTGCCGGTATATCCCCGGTTGTGAAAGTCTTGTGCCACTCAACACGGATCATTTACCCTAAAAATTTCTGGGGGGTTTTCTGTTCAGCACACACGCACCACGCAGCGCCAAGCAGCGGTGAGTTCCCGCCGAGTGGACTCACACATACATGAGGAGTCTTTCCTGATACTGAGCGAACATGGGGGAGGACGCATGCTTCAAAGGTCTTCCAGTTTTTCCTGGCCACGCTCCCGTCAATGATGATGACTCTTGGATCATAGGCAGCAATGAGGAGCGAGATCCCCCTTGCCTCAACCTTTCCAAGCACTGACATGAACTCCTCTGCGACCGGGTCTCCGCCTGCCGCCGCCGCAAAGATGGTCGCCGTATCTGGGGTGGTGCGGAAAGGCGACCGTCGATTCATCGAACGGCACCACTCAAGGAAGAACGAGGGGATGAATCTCCCTGAACCGCATCCTTCCCAGTGCCCGGCCCCGCCACACCCGCAGGGTAGGTTCCACGTGGTCTCGACGACGAAGTGCCCGACCTCCGCAAAATTTCCGTCCTCGCCAAAAAGCAGCCTTCCCTGCTCGTAGACTCCCGCCCCGATCCCGGTCGAGATCGTCAGGTACACGAAATTCAAAACGCCCCTTCCCCCGCCAAATGCCGCTTCCCCCAGCGCACCCGCATGGCAGTCATTCATGAACCGGATCGGGAGGCCGAAACGTTCACCAAGGGGCTTTACCAGCGGGATAAGCGGAAGGGGAATGTTCGGAGGGTTGACCACGGCGCCCATCTGCAGGTCAACGGGCCCCGCTGATGAGATGCCGATCCCGGCAACAGAAGAGATCGCAGTGGGGGATGCGGCACGGACGATGAGGCTCTCAAGGGCCCTGACAATGACATCCGGATTCGCGGGGTGCAGGGGTGTCGGGGCAGTGACGAGTGTGAGTATCTTCCCGTCTTGTTGAACCAGGCCCGCCCGCATATTCGTGGCACCAAGGTCCACTGCGATTGCAGTGAGGGATGGATCGGGTGCGGTCATTTTTCTCTTGTCAATATGAACACGAAGGGATTTCTAGTAATCGATCTCCCTCATCGCGGTTGAAATTGTCGTTTGAAATATGCCATTGGGGGCGTTGTGGATCAAGGCTTCCCCTTTCAGGAGAGGTATGTGGTGATCACGAATGCGGCAACCACAATTATCAGCAATGTTCCTATGGCAAGTTCCAGTGTCCTTGGGGGAGCCCAATGAGAGAGATGGACACCTGCCTGTGCCCCCACGACCGCGCCGATGGCAATTGCAACGAAGAACGTAACGGATACATGTCCCAGTGCAACGTGGGTTCCGGTCGCAAAAAGCGAGGTGATGAGGATGACCGCAGCCGACGTGGCCACTGCGAAATGGATGGGTATCCCCGCAATAGTGAGTGCCGGTACATTCACGATACCTCCGCCGATACCGGTCAGACCGCTCATGAACCCTGCGAGAGAACCCCAGGACACGAGGTGCACGGGGTATGAACAGAGTTCTTTTCTCTCTGCGGGAGGTCTGCCGTAACTCTCTTTCCAGCATGGGCCAACCAGCAGCGGGAACACCAGGGGGAACTTCCGGTATATCATCTTGGTGCCCATGAAGAGAAGTACCACGCAGAAAATGGCAATCAGGATATATGAAGGGAGGAACGCGGTGATAAGAGCCCCGAATACAGCGCAGACCATACCGGGAAGGGCCAGGCATGCGGCGCTTTTCATCAGTACCTGTCCCCGAAGCCCGTACCCTATCGATGCCGATAGGGTGGTGCACGTGATAATGGCAAGACTGGTCCCGACCGCGATGCGGGGGTCAAGATCAAAGAGGAGGACAAGCGCCGGGACATAGAAGAATCCGCCGCCTACTCCCAGGAGCGCAGAGACAGCGCCTATCAGGACTCCCAGCAGGCACAGGAGGATAAGGTCAATGGGCACCATTCGGAATCGCGGATCCTGATAAGAATAAAGGTCCCTTCATGTATAAAGGTAAATATTCTGCCTGTGTTTTAGAAGACATCTGAAAATTTTCCGGTTTTTTGCCTCCCCCTGCGCATAAAGGCAACCAGGTTCTTTCTGCAAGGGGGTTTTACGCGAAGCATTCACCGGGAAGCTCCATCATCCAACAAGTGAGTTATCCAAAGGAATTCACCCATGGTGAAAAACCATAAGGAGTGAGGGAGATCTGGCATACAGGGAAAGGGGTCCTGGAAGATCCAAGGTCTGCATGCACGGGTATCCTGCCATGATAGCCTGGCCGGTCCCTGGTATCCCTGCTCTGCTGGAGGTCTGTAATAATGAGATCATATCGCCGGAGACGCCATCCCGATCCGCGCCGTCCCGACGCTGGAATGGCCCGGGGGGGAATACCGGACACCCGTACATCTGAGAACAGGAGAGGTTGGAGGGATCGGACCCGGTATTAATGCCCCGCCAAATTTTCCGCATTCATCCCCACGATCCAGGGATGCTTCGATGAAAATACTGAATTATTTCGGTCTATATCCCGAAACCATAACACATAATGCGCTTTTCAGTGGTTTCCCGATTCGTTCAACGAGTGTATAGGGGATTGGCGAAGTTTGATAGGGAATCACCCCCTCCACTGTGGTAATGAAGAGAGTCCTGATCATAGATGATTCGGCATTCCAGAGAAAACTGCTCTCCGCCACCCTCCTGGCCGAAGGGTTCGGTGTGCTCGAGGCAAAGAACGGGAGGGAGGGACTCGAGATTGGTGTCCGTGAGCACCCTGATCTCATTATTCTAGATCTCCTGATGCCGGAGATGGATGGCTTCTCCTTTTTAAAAGAATGGCAGGCAAAAGGGATCCCTGTACCTGTCTTCGTATTCACTTCGGATATCCAGACTGCGACCCGCACCATCTGCCTGGATCTTGGTGCAACCGGCTTTCTGAACAAGCCCCTGAAGAAGGATGAACTGGTCCGCTGCATCTCTCCGTATGTGAAGGAATGAGTGCCATGAATGAAGACCCTTTGGTACTGGACGGGATCAGGGAACTCATTAATATTGGGGTGGGGAAGGCTGCGGGAATCCTGGGGGAACTCACCAGTTCGCATGTCATTCTCGAGGTTCCCACCCTTTACATCGGGGAGGTGGGGAACGCAGCGGGCCCTGGAGAATTCTTGGGGGATGCGCCTCTCTCCATGGTGTTCATTGACTTTTCCGGGCCGATGAGAGGGAGGATGGCCATCATGTTCTCGCCGGAGAGTGCGGCCAACCTTGTGATCCTCCTCACGAACGAGGGTGACATGACTGCGGAGATGGACATGATCCGTGCTGAGACGCTGACGGAGGTTGGGAATATCCTTATAAACGGCGTGATGGGCACCATTAGCAACTTCCTAGACCAGCCACTGACCTATGCCCTCCCGGTCTATGTCCAGAACCGTGCCGCGTATCTTGCGACTCCGTTTGGGGAAAATGACCACTTCCTCTTTGCCACCACCAAGTTCCAGGTCAAGGGAAGGAGTGTGCACGGCGACATGCTCATTGTCCTTGAAATGGGATCCCTTCAGCCCCTGGTGAGGAAAATACACTCTATCATGGACCAGGAGTGATGGGGGTGAACGAAGCCATGCAGAGATCCGGGATCGCGACATTCCTTGACAGCATTCCCAACGGGGCGTGCATCCTGGACAGCAACCGAAGAGTGGCATACTGGAATGCCATTCTCACCGAATGGACCGGGGTATCCACAGAATCGGCGAGGGGGAGAGAGATCTCGGAATTCATCCACCCTGACCAGCAACGTGTTCTTTCTCTCATCCTCACCCAGGTCATGGAAGGTGGGGGAGCAGTCTACCTCTCTCCCCAACTCCACCCGTATTTCATCCCGGCGCCGTACCCCAATGGAGGGCTTCGCATACAGCAGACCATCATCCAGCCGATAAGGGGCCCTCTGCCCGGAGAGAACAACCTCCTCCTCATCATCCATGATGTCACGGAGATGGTCCGCCAGGTCAAGGCATACCGGGCAGTGAGGGACCTGGCACTCCAGGAGCTGGAAGAGAGATCCCGGGCCGAGAATGCGCTGCAGGTCTCGAACAGGAAGCTGAACCTCCTCTCCAGCATCACGCGGCATGACATCCTGAACTCCCTGACCGCATTGCTGATGTATGCATCCATGATGAGGGAAGAGGCAAAAGACGAGGATACCAGGGCGGGGTTTGAGAAGATCGAATCCCTCGGCTGGACTATCAAGCGGCAGATAGATTTTACCAAGAATTACCAGGACGTGGGCGTGAAATCCCCGCAGTGGCAGAACGTGCAATCAATAATGCGTCAGGCAAGGGAGCAGCTGGAGGGAGCCGGGTTCCGGCTGGAGAGCAGGGTGGAAGATCTCGAGATCTATGCAGACCCCCTCCTCTCAAAGGTCTTCTACAACCTGATGGAGAACTCGGTGCGGCACGGAGAGAAGGTGACAGAAATCCGAGTCAGTTACCAGCGTGATCCCGGCGGAATAACCCTTGTCTATGCCGACAACGGTGTTGGCATCCCTGGATCGGAGAAAGAGAAGATATTCCGGCGCGAGTCATACAAGAATACCGGGTTTGGCCTTTTTCTCAGCCGTGAGATCCTCTCCATCACGGGACTTGAGATCAGGGAGATCGGTGCTGCCGGAGAAGGGGCAAGGTTCGAGATACGGGTCCCGGAAGAGGCCTTCCGCATCGTGCATAAATGATATGGCAACGACCATTCTCTTCCCCGGAGATTGGTTATCGGCATGGAAAGAGCTTCTTGGCAGGAAGGCATCGTTGTATTCCGCTCACAATCCCTCGCATAGACAGTGAAAAGGTCGAGTGTTCCCTTCATCTCCCGCCGGCACGTTTTTTTTAAGAGAAGAATATACAGGAATGAGGTGACGGCAACGTGCCGGCCTGAATCCTGCAGAGGGAAGACCAGATGGATATTGCAGCATATACCGAAATAATCGAGGTATTCGCCTTCCTCTTCGGTGTGGCAGGTGCAGCCCTGATCATCTTTGGCGGGGTGAGAGCGGCAATCAGGGTGATCTCCAGGGAGGTATTAAAGAGGGATATATCTTATAATCTCATCCGGAGGGATTTTACCAGCAAGATAGTCTTCGGGCTCGAGTTTTTTATTGCCGCAGACATCCTGACCACCCTTATCGCCCCGACCCAGGAAGAACTTGTCCTCCTTGCCGTTGTGGTTATCATCAGGACCGTTCTTGGATACTTCCTTGAGAAAGAGACCAGGGACTTTCCCCTCGAATAGAATCATGGGCGGACATTCGCATCTTCTTTTTTGTTAGTTCGCACCGTGATAACCTCACATTCCAAAGAACCGGAGCCACCATGGCCTTCGCGTCCCGTGAAATATGCGGCTCTCCTCGCTCCCTTTCCTGATGTCTTCCACCGTATAGAGCAGGTGTGGATATTCTCCCCGGAGAATCTCGAGCAATGCTCTCAATTCTCCACGAGGTACCACCATGAAAAGGATCGAGACGGGGGAGGAGAGGTATCCCGTCCCCTCGATCCGGGTGATCCCGTACCCCTTCTCGCCGAACTTCTTCATCAGCGGCAAGGGGTCCGTCGGGACAAACACCCTCACCACCACGCTTCCGATGCTGATCTTCTCTTCGACGTGCGTGCCGATTATGGTCCCTATGGCATACCCTGCGATATACGCGAGGATCCCAAGAACATTCTGGAGGTTGGTAAGCACAAGTCCGGTAGAGAGAAGCCAGATGGCAACTTTTACAACGCCGATGCCCGCAGCGAGGTTAGAATGACCCCGGTTGATGTAAATGGTCCGTATCGTCTCGAGGCTCGTCTCCACTATGCGTGCGAAAAGGATGATAAGAGGAAGCAGAAGGGAGAAATCCGGCATTGGACTTTGATCAAAAAGATGTGCAGGGCAGGGATATCAAGGTATGGGGAAAAGAGAGA
>CAZRCH010000055.1:0-11442 GCA_964598545.1 uncultured Methanolinea sp.
CGGGCATCGCGCAGGAACCCCTCCTTGTCCGCGTCCAGTATCCCGATGAACCCCACTTCCGGGATGTCGAGCCCTTCCCGGAGCAGGTTGATCCCGACGAGGACGTCGAACTTGCCCAGGCGCAGCTGGCGGATGATCTCGGTCCGTTCCAGCGTGTCGATCTCCGAGTGGAGGTACCGGGTACGGATGCCTTTTTCAGCCAGGTAGTCCGTGAACTCCTCTGCGAGCTTCTTGGTGAGGGTGGTGAGCAGCACGCGGTCTCCCCTTGCAACCGTCACCCGTATCTCCCTGATGACGTCTTCTGTCTGACCTTTGGTCTTGCGTATCACCACCACGGGGTCGACGAGGCCAGTGGGCCGGATGATCTGCTCGACGACCCGGGCCGAATGGGAGATCTCGTACTCGGCAGGAGTGGCCGAGACGAAGATCGCCTGGCGCATATACTGTTCAAACTCCCGAAACATCAGCGGCCGGTTGTCGAAAGCGCTCGGCAGTCGGAAGCCGTAATCGACGAGGGCCTTCTTCCTCGAACGGTCGCCATGGTACATCCCGTGGAGCTGGGGGATCGTCTGGTGGCTCTCATCGATGAAGAGGAGGAAGTCAGGAGGGAAGTAATCGAGCAGGCAGTACGGCTTTTCCCCGGGCTTCCTGAAGTCGAAATGACGGGAGTAGTTCTCGATCCCCTTGCAGGACCCGGTCTCTTCGATCATCTCGAGGTCGTAGTTGGTCCTCTGCTCGAGGCGATGGGCCTCGAGCATCCCAAGCTCGGGCAGGCGCTGCTGCAGTTCCTCGCGGATCGAGGAAAGCGCCTGCCGCTGGATCTCCTGGGGGATCACGTAGTGCCTGGCGGGGTAGATATGGAAGTAACGGAGCTGCTCCTTCACCCTCCCGGAAGTTTTCTCCACCTCTGCGATCCGCTCGACTTCGTCGCCGAAGAGCTCGACCCTGATGATGTCCTGGAAGTATCCGGGGATCAGGTCGATGGTGTCGCCTTTCACACGGAACCGTCCCGGCTGGAGCTCGAGGTCGTTCCTCACGTACTGCCCGGTGATGAGGTTTTCTATGATCTGCTTCCTGGAGATCCGGTCCCCGACTTTCAGCTCAAAGCCCATCTCCCTGAAGTGTTCGGGCCGGCCCAGGCCGTAGATGCATGAGACCGATGCCACGACGATCACGTCCCGCCGGGAGAGGAGGGACGCGGTGGCCGAAAGGCGCATCATCTCGATCTTCGGGTTGATCTGCGCATCCTTCTCGATGTACTGGTCCTTCTGGGGGAGGTAGGACTCGGGCTGGTAGTAGTCGTAGTAGGAGACGAAGTACTCGACCCGGTTCTTGGGGAAGAACTCGCGAAACTCGTTCCAGAGCTGGGCCGCGAGTGTCTTGTTGTGGGCGATCACGAGGGTGGGGCGCTGTACCCTGGCAATGACGTTTGCCATCGTGAAGGTCTTGCCGGATCCCGTCACCCCGAGGAGCGTCTGGAACCTGTCCCTGCGCGCTATCCCTTCCACCAGCCTGTCGATCGCCTCCGGTTGTGACCCGCGGGGGGAGAAGTGTGCCGAGAGCGAGAACCCTGTCACTGGATCACCTTCTTCTTCCGGAGAAGCCTGTGGTAGGTGATGGCAAAACGATGGGCCTCGTCGCGTATCTCCTGGAGGAAGAGCGAGGCCTTCTCCTGCTTCCTTACCTGGAGGGGGTGGGCATATCCCGGGACGTAGATCTCCTCCTCTTTCTTGGCGAGCGCGATCACGGGGACCGCGAGCCCCAGGGCTTTCAGGGCGGAGTGCGCGGTGTTGAGCTGGGCCTTTCCGCCGTCCACCATGACCAGGTCAGGGAGCGGGTCACCCTCCTCTTTGATACGCCTGTACCTTCGGGTCACCACCTCCCCGATCGCGCGCGGGTCGTCGATACCCTCGACGGTCCTGATCCGGAACCTCCGGTAGTTCCGCTTGTCGGGGCGACCGTCCCGGAACTGGACCATCGAGCCTACCACCTCGGTCCCCGCGAGGTGGGAGATATCGAAGCACTCGATCACCCGGGGCAGGTCGTCCATGGCGAGCTTCTCCCGGAGTTCCTCGAGCTTGATCTCGTCCCCAAAATGCGCGATCTCGATGTTTGTCCCCACAAGAGAGAGGAGGCGGCGCTTGGCCCCGATCCGCGGCACGGTGACGGTCACCTTTCGTCCCTTCTGAAGAGAGAGGAACTCGCAGACATCCGGGCCGACCTCGACCGGGAGGATGAGCTCTCCCGGGGGCGCGTGCGCCGAGTAGTACTGGACGAGGAACTCCTCCAGGAACTCCTCCCCCTCGTCGAAGACAAACTCCTTCTTGTTGACAAGGGTGCCCCGGTGGACATTGAAGAGCATAAGGTAGACGCGGCCCTCGTGCACCAAAAAATTGACGATGTCCTCGTCGGTCTCGGTCTGCCGTGCCATGTCCTGCCGGCGGGAGAGGTGTTCCAGGGCCTGGACCTGGTCGCGGAGGAGGAGCGCCCTCTCGTACTCGTGCGCTCTCGATCTCTCTTCCATCTCTTCTTTCAGTGCCCGGATGATCTCGGGGGTATTCCCCTTCAGGACAAGGGATGCCTGCCGGACAAGCGCGGCATAGTTGTCCCTGTCGATCTCTCCCTTGCAGGGCGCACTGCAGGTCCCGATTGACGCGCGGAGGCACCCGCGGCGGGTGATGGTCTTGCAGCTGCGGAGGCGGAACGTCTTTTTCACGACCGCGAGCACGTGGTCACGCTCTGCCGCCGAAGTGAACGGCCCGAAGTAGGAGCCGTTCCCGGTCATTCTCCGGGCAATGCATATGCGCGGGTACTCCTCGTCGGTCAGGTGGATGTAGGCATACTGCTTGGCATCCTTCAGGTCGATGTTGAAGCGGGGCTGGTGGGTCTTGATCAGGCTGTTCTCGAGGATGAGTGCCTCGACCTCGTTTGCCGTGACGATATAGTCGATGTCTGCAACAAGGGAGACGAGGCGCCGTGTCTTTGCGTCGAGCCCGCGCTTCTGGAAGTAGCTTGCGACCCTCTTCTTCAGTTCCTTTGCCTTGCCCACGTAGAGGATGGTTCCCTCGCTGTCCTTGAAGAGGTAGCAGCCGGGGGCGACAGGGAGAAAAGCCGCGAGATTCATGCCCCCGCGATCATCCTCTGGAGGAATCTCCCGGTGTGGCTGTCGGGGTTCTCCGCCACATCCTCGGGAGTCCCGGTGGCAACCACGTATCCCCCGCCGTCGCCGCCCTCGGGGCCGAGGTCGATGACGTGGTCGGCTGACTTGATCACGTCCAGGTTGTGCTCGATCACGACAACGGTGTTCCCCTTGTCCACCAGTTCGTTCAGGACCGCGATCAGCTTCTTGACGTCGTGGAAGTGCAGGCCCGTGGTCGGCTCGTCGAGCAGGTAGATGGTCCTTCCGGTGCCCCTCTTCGAGAGCTCGCGGGTGAGCTTGATGCGCTGGGCCTCTCCCCCGGAGAGCGTGGTCGAACTCTGCCCGAGCTTGATGTATTCGAGGCCGACTGCCGCAAGGGTCTCGAGCTTGTTCCGGATTGCAGGGATGTGCTGGAAGAGTTCAAGGTTCTCCTCGACTGTCATTTCGAGGACTTCCGCGATGTTCTTTCCCTTGTACTTCACCTCAAGGGTCTCGCGGTTGTACCTTGTCCCCTTGCACTCCTCGCACTCGACGTACACGTCAGGGAGGAAATTCATCTCGATCTTGATCAGGCCGTCCCCTTCGCAGGCCTCGCAGCGGCCACCCTTCAGGTTGAACGAGAACCTCCCCGGCTGGTACCCCCGGACCTTCGCTTCTTTCGTCGAAGCAAATATCTTCCGTATCTCGTCAAAGACCTTGGTGTAGGTGGCAGGGTTGCTTCTCGGGGTCTTTCCAATCGGGCTCTGGTCGATGACTATCACCTTGTCCACCTCCCCGTCGAACTCGAGGGCTCTGTACTTCCCGGGGCTGACCCGGGAGTGGTAGAGTCTCTTCTGGAGCGCCTGGTAGAGCGTGTCGTAGATGAGGGTGGACTTCCCCGACCCCGAGACCCCGGTCACGACGGTGAAGACCCCCAGGGGTATCCGGACATCGATATCTTTTAGGTTGTTCTCGCTGCAGCCGGTGATGCGGATCGACTGGGTGCTGTTCCGGCGATTGGCCGGGGTCTCGATCTTCAGCGTCCCTGCCAGGTATTGCCCGGTGAGGGACTTTTTGTTCCCTGCAATCTGCACGGGAGTCCCCTGCGCGACCACGTGGCCGCCGTGCAGCCCCGCGCCCGGTCCCATGTCCACGACATAATCTGCGCACCTGATAGTGTCCTCGTCATGCTCGACCACGATCAGGGTGTTGCCGAGGTCACGGAGCCGCCTGAGGGTGTCGATCAGCTTCTGGTTGTCGCGCTGGTGCAGGCCGATGGAGGGCTCGTCGAGGACGTAGAGTACCCCCATCAGGTTCGATCCGATCTGCGTCGCGAGACGGATGCGCTGGGCCTCGCCCCCCGAGAGGGTGCCGGCGCTCCGCGAGAGGGTGAGGTACCCGAGGCCGACCTTCTCCAGGAAGTCAAGCCTCGCGTTGATCTCTTTTAAGATCTGCCGCGCGATCTCCTGCTGCTTTTCGGCGAGTTCGAGTTCCGCGAAGAACCTCGCGCACCTGCTGACCGGCATATCCGTGATGTCCACGATCGAGTGGCCCTCGATATGTACCGACAGAACCTTCTCCTTGAGCCGCTTCCCGTGGCAGCGAGGGCAGTCCGAGATGCGCATGAACTTCTCGAGCTCCCTCTTCCGGTACTCGGACTGGGTCTGGTGATAGAGCCGCTCGGACTGGGGGACAAGGCCCTCCCATTCACCGGTGTGCGCCCAGTGTGCGTCGCCGTTCCTCGTACTCATCGAGAACCGGATCCGCTCGTTCGACCCGAACATGAGGGTGTCGTACTGGTCCTTCGTGAGGTCCCTGATCGGAGTGAGGACCGAGAACCCGTAGTGCCTCGCGACCGCCCCGAGGTACTGGTTCCGGTACCCGTCCAGGTAATTGCGGTAGAGGGCGACCGCGCCGTCGGCAATGGACTTTGCAGGGTCGGGGATGATGAGTTCCGGGTCGAATTCCATCCGTATCCCGAGGCCGTTGCACTCCTCGCATGCGCCGAAGGGGCTGTTGAACGAGAACATGCGGGGCTGGAGTTCTTCGAAGGTGAGGCCACAGACGGGGCAGGCCATCACAGATGAGAAGATATGCTCGTCCCCGTCCTCCCCCATAACGATGATCAGCCCGGTTGATTTCTTGAGCGCGTTCTCGCAGGCCTCGACCAGCCGGGAGCGGTCCGATGCCTCCAGGCGGTCGATGACCACGTCGATGTCGTGCTTCTTGTACCGCTCGAGCGTGACCTCTTCGTCGGTGCGGTGGATCTCGCCGTTGACCCGGACCCTTGTGTAGCCCTCGCGGTTGAGGTCTTTTAATAGCTGCTGGTATGTCCCCTTCTTCTGCCGGATTACCGGCGCGAGGATGGTCACCGTGCCCCCTATCTCTTTGGCGATCCGCTCCGCGATCCGTTCAGGAGACTGGGACTCGATGCGGATGTGGTGCTCCGGGCAGTAGGGAACCCCGATACGGGCAAAGAGCAGGCGTAGGTAGTCGTAGATCTCGGTGACCGTCCCTACTGTGCTGCGGGGGTTCCTGCTCGTGCTCTTCTGCTCGATGGAGATCGCGGGGGAGAGGCCGACGATGGCGTCCACGTCCGGTTTGTGCATCAGGCCAAGAAACTGGCGCGCGTACGCCGAGAGGGACTCGACGTACCGGCGCTGCCCCTCGGCATATATGGTGTCGAACGCGAGCGTCGACTTCCCAGAGCCCGAGAGGCCCGTGATGACGATGAACTTGTCGCGGGGCAGCTCAACCGTGATATTCTTGAGGTTGTGCTGGCGTGCGCCCTTTATTATGAGATTCTTCATTCGTGCTGTCGCGTGTATGATGTGGATGTGTATCCATATAGGGGTGACTCTTGGGGTAGGAGTGGGAAGTGGCAGGGTATGCAGAACGATGTAAAAAAAAGTGGCCTCCTTGCTGTTTTGTGTGGGGAGATTGAATCGAGTGTGTTATCTGTATACCCCTTTGAGTCAATCCAACCGCCGCCGTGGCGTACTTCGGGGGGCGGCGGGGTGCATCGCTTTTGGGGGGTGTGAGGGCGCACAGCCCCCGCAAAATGTATTCAGTTTGTCAATTTTGCCCACACCAGATAGCGAAAAACTAAAAATTGGATGATGTGTGCGAACGCGGGAACGTCACTTTCACTCAGGGGACTAATACGCCCCGCGTGTGGACCACCCGGCCCGGACATGAACCTATATACCGGCCGCCGACTCGATTATATTGGACAATGGCAGGAAACCCGCCCCGTTGCGGGAATACCCCGCAGTCTCCCCTCCTCCCAGGAGAAGACCATCATGAAGAATGTCTACATCATCGGGCACAGGCAACCTGACACGGACAGCGTCGCGAGCGTCATCGGATATGCAGAGTTCCTGAACCTGCGCGAACCGGGCCGTTATATACCTGCGGTCTGTGGACCCCTCAATGCCGAGACCCGGTATGCGCTGGCAGAATTCCAGATCGACCCCCCGCTCTTTGTCGAGAGCGTTGAGCCCTGCGTGGGTGACATTCCTTCATTCTACACCCAGCGTGCACCGGCCGAGATGCCCACCATCGATGTTGCGGCCATGATGGACGAGTACGAGGTCAGGAACATCCCAATCGTGGACAATGAAGCGCGCCTGGTAGGGCTCGTCTCTGAGCACGGCCTCGCCAGGGCATACGTGACCCCCAAGCTCGAAGAACCGCTCACGATCGGGCCCATAGCCGCAGAGACCCTCGCACGGATCCTGGATGCAACGATCTGCAACCAGGGGGCAATGACCATCCACGGCAGGGTCTATATCGTCATCGACGCCCTTCACGTGGCCCTCTCCCGCCTGGCGTCTACCGATGTGGCGATCGTCGGGGACAACGAGCCAACCCAGCTGGCCCTCCTCTCTGCCGGGATCGCGGTACTCGTGGTTGCAGAGGGTGCCCCCGTGGGCGAGAGGGTCCTTGAGGCCGCCAGGAAGAATGGAGCCGCAATCCTTTCCACTCCCCTTGACGCGTTCTCCGTCGGGAGGATGATGCACCTCTCTCTTCCGGCAGGAAAAGTCGTGGCCACCGATGTTGCGGTGATTCGGCTTGACGATACCCTTGCGGTTGCCAAGAAGATGGTGACCGACTCCAAGTACCGGACTGCCTGCGTGGTGGACGGTGAAGGAATTCTTCTCGGCATGATATCGCGGAATACGTTTCTCGAAGACGTGCAGAAACAGGTCATCCTCCTTGACCACAACGAGTACGCCCAGGCGGTCGAAGGTGTCGAGTCCGCAGAGATCCTCGAGGTGATCGACCACCACCGCCTCGGAGCTATCACCACGCTCAAACCTGTACGGTTCCAGAACGAGCCGCTGGGATCCACCTCGACGATCATCACGAGGAAGTTCATTGAGTCCGGCACCAACCCCTCGCCAGGGACGGCGGGGATGCTCCTGGCCGGGATCCTCTCCGATACCCTTGTCCTCAAGATGTCGACCACTGCACCCGAAGACATCGCGGCAGTTGCGTACCTCGAGCAGGTCACCGGACTGGATGCCGGGACGTTTGGGACCGACCTCATCCAGCATGGGATGGACCTCGAGAGCACACCCCTGCACCAGCTCCTCGGGCAGGACGTCAAGCGGTACACACTCTTTGGAAAAGAGGTCGTCATCGCCCAGGTGATGACCGCATCGCGGATGTATGTGCAGGAGCATGGAATAAAGATACAGGCGGAACTTGAGAAGTTGCGGCGGGAACACTCAGTTGACCTGTACATTGTGCTCTTCACCGACATCATCGGCAACCACAGCGACCTGTTTGCGGCGGGAGATAACGGGATACTGAATGCCCTTGGTTACGAATCGCAGCCGGTCGGGCTCCCAGGGGTCATGTCAAGGAAGAAGGATTTCCTGCCGGTGTTCGGAGGCAGGCTGAGGGATTTATAGCAAGGTTTCGCCTCGTTTCCTCTCACTCGGCCTCTTCTTCTTCATCGAGTATCTGGAGATCCCACTCTTCCTCATCGAATGCGATGGTCCCGGCACCCTCACATACGGGACAGGGGATCGTTTCAGGAACCCCGTTGCAGGCATCAGGAGGAGTGTCCTGGTTTGAGGCTATCTCGTCTTCGGTGGGGATGTGGAAATATTTCTTCAGGGTGTGGGACTTCAGCGCCTCGCAGAGCCGATGCTCCTCGTTTGGGACCTCGCCCGTCCCATTGCATTGGCGGCAGCGCAGGAGGATGGTCATGCAGGTACCTGTCCACTCCGTGTTCCAGTTATAAGAAGGGAAGGAAAAATACCATGCATGGCAAGGTCCGTGATTCTCACCAGGCCCGGGTTTATCCCCTCTTCTGTACCACAATTCTTGCATGGAGGAAAAAAGCCTGTCGAATCATGCCTGGTGGACACTCACGCCTATCATGATTCTTTGGGCTGCCTTCGTGAAGCAGGGTGATTTTGAGGTCCATGGCAGTCCCTGTGTGATTCCCGGAACATGAACAGACCAGTGAATCATCCAGGCATATCCCGCTGATTTCTCCATTCTGTGTGAGATGGCAGGCCGGGAGAGTTATGAGTGAAAAGTTCATGTAAGTGAACGGTATTCCTTGTGCTACCCGGAGGCCATGATGCCGCGCCTGAATAAGACCAAAGGTGAATTATTTAAACATTCAGGCGAGATAGTTATAGCCAGGTTGTCCCGGTAGGGTAGTGGATATCCTAGAAGCCTGCGGAGCTTTTGACCCGGGTTCAAGTCCCGGCCGGGGCGTCTTTTTGGAGGAAGGGAGATTCTCTTCCCCTTTTTCATGTGTGTTCTCATCGCACGTTCAAGTCCAGCTGCAATTCTCACGAATGCCATTTATGCGTCAAAATTCCCACTATTCCTGCATTGCCCACACCAGAAAATACTAATACCCCGTCCACCCGACTTCTGCCATATCAAAATGGTGAACTGATTATGAGCGAAGAGCAGAAGCCCGTGTTGATCAGGGAGAAGGTAGATGTCTGCGAGCTCGACCGCGTCCGCCTTGCCCTGATGAACCCCCAGCTTATCGAACAGAAGAAGGAGGAACGGACGTTCGATGAATCGGCAAAACCTTACCTCGAACTGACGATGAAAGACGGAATTGAGACTGTCTGGGACCGCTACGAGATGCAGCAGCCTCCCTGCAAGTACTGCTCATCGGGGCTCTCCTGCACCCGGTGCGCCATGGGGCCATGCCGGATCATTCCTCCCAACCGCATCCGCGGGGTGTGCGGGGCAGATGCGGACCTTATCGTGGCGCGGAATCTCCTTGACATGATCGCAACAGGTGCTGCCGCCCACTCAGACCACGGACGCGAGATCGTGCTCACCCTCTACGGCATAGGGAAGGGGACTGTGAAGGATTATGCAGTCACCGATCCCGGGAAACTCAGGCGGCTCGCTGCCGAGTTCGGAGTCGATGCCAAACAGAAGGACGAGAAGAAGATCGCCCATGAACTCGGCCGTGCGATGCTCGAGGAGTACGGGACCGTCAAGGACTCCCTCCAGTTCGTGAACCGGGTGCCCCCTGCCACCCGGGAGATCTGGACGAAGATCGGCATCTCCCCGCGCGGTATTGACCGCGAGGTGGTCGACTCCATGCACCGGGTCCAGATGGGAGTGGGGGCGGATTACGCAAACGTGCTCCTCCAGGGCCTCCGCACCTCGCTCTCGGACGGGTGGGGCGGCTCCATGATGGCAACTGAGATCTCTGACGTGCTGTTCGGCACTCCTGCCCCGAACGAATCGCTCGTCAACCTCGGGGTCGTGAAGAAGGACCACGTGAACATCTCGCTTCATGGCCACAATCCGATGCTCTCAGAGATGGTGGTGAAAGCGGCAAAGGACCCAGACGTCCTCGCGCTGGTACAAAAAGGTGGTGCACAGGGGATCAACCTGGTTGGGCTTTGCTGCACGGGGAACGAGCTCCTGATGAGAAAGGGTATCCCGAATGCCGGCAACCACTTCAACCAGGAGCTGCTGATCGCGACCGGCGCGCTCGAGGCAATGGTGGTGGACTACCAGTGCATCTTCCCCTCGCTTCCCCGGACTGCAAGCTGCTATCACACGTACATCATCTCGACAAGCCACAAGTCGAAGATACCGGGTTCCTACTACTTCGGGTTCGAACCGGAGAACGCGTATGCCACCGCAAAAGCTATCGTCAAGATGGCCGTTGAGAATTTCCAGAACAGGAACCCTGATCGGGTCTTCATCCCTGTGGAACCCGTGAAGGTGACCACCGGCTTCTCGGTCGAGGCCATCCAGTCCGCGCTCGGAGGGACCTTCAAGCCTCTGATCGAGCAGATCGCAAACGGTAATATCAGGGGAGCCGTGGGGATAGTCGGATGCAACAATCCCAAGGTAAAACACGATTACGGCCACGTCGTCCTCTCGAAGGAACTGATCAGGCGGGATATCCTCTGCGTCGAGACGGGGTGTGCGGCAATCGCGTCCGGGAAGGCGGGGCTGCTCCAGCCTTCGGCAGCCGCGATGGCCGGCCCCGGGTTGAAGGCAGTCTGCGAGTCGCTTGGGATACCCCCTGTCCTGCACATGGGCTCCTGTGTGGACAATGCCCGCATCCTGCACCTCGCCGCGGAGCTTGGCAACGCCCTGAATGTAGGGATCCACAAGCTCCCCCTCGCCGGAGCCGCACCCGAGTGGTACTCCCAGAAGGCTGTCTCGATTGGATCCTACTTCGTGGCATCGGGAGTGTTCACGGTGCTGGGCGTCATGCCGAAGATCTCCGGGAGCCCGCCAGTGGTCTCCCTCCTCACGGAAGGGCTGAAAGGGGCGGTGAACGCCTCGTTCGCAGTCGAGCCTGACCCCCTGAAAGCCGCGGAACTCATCGCCGATCATATAGAGCGGAAGCGGACCGAACTGGGGATCTGAATATATTCCCCTGACAGCATCATGGGCAGCAGGAAGATACGGATAGTCGTCGTCGGGAAAGGAGGGGTGGGAAAGACCACGCTCACCGCACTCCTGGCATGTGTCCTTTCCCGGCAGAACATACGCGTCCTCGCAGTCGACGGGGACCCGCAGGCGAACCTCGCTGCGACACTCGGGATACCCCCTTCGCAACCGATCACACCCATATCAGAGCAGAAGTCCTATATCCAGGAGAAGACAGGGGGAATTCCCGGTCGCGGGGGGTTCATGGTCCTCAACCCCGATATCGCCGATGTGGCGGAGCGGTTTGCAGTCACCACAGGCGAAGGCATCCGTCTGCTCGTCATGGGTGGGGTCCGGAATGCAGGCAGCGGATGCCTCTGCCCCGAATATACGCTCATCTCCACCATCCTTGCCAGTACCGCAAGCCTTCCCGA
>CAZRCH010000056.1:0-11217 GCA_964598545.1 uncultured Methanolinea sp.
CACTTTCCAGGGCTCCCTTCCGGCGTGCGAGTTCCCGGGCATTCCGGGCGGCCTCTCGTGCCTTTGCGGCAGAGAGGGCTTTCTCAACGATAATCTGGAGTACTTTCGGATTTTCATCGAAGTATTCTGAAAGCGCCGAATAGACAAGGGAATCGGCAATTCCCTTGACATTGCTGTTCCCGAGCCGCATCTTCGTCTGTCCCTCGAACTGGGGGTTCGCCATCTTGATCGAGACCACCGCGGTCATGCCCTCCCTGACATCTTCGCCACGGAGTGTGATGGTGGAGTTCTCCTTGATCAGCCCATTCTTTTTCGCCATCGTATTGATGGCGCGGGTGATCGCACTCCTGAACCCTTCGAGATGCGTCCCCCCTTCGCGGGTATTGACGGAATTCACATACGAGAAGATCTTTTCATCGTACCCCGTGGTGTACTGGATGGCAACATCGAACTCGAGCCTGTTCTCTTCATCCTTTTTTGAGATAAAGATAGGAATGGGATTGAGGCAGTCGGTCCCTTCGTTCAGATATCTCACGAACTCCGACAGGCCTCCCAGGTACTGGTACCTTGCATGATCCCCGTTCCTCTCGTCTGTGATGAAGATGATCAGCCCTGCGTTCAGGTAGGCGAGCTCTCTTAATCTGTGGGCGAGGACGTCGTAATCAAAATGAACTGTCTCGAAGATGGATGAATCAGGGTTGAACGTGATCCTCGTTCCTGATAGTTCCGGACCGAATTTCTGCAGGAACTGGTTTCTGTCAAGTTTACTGTTGTCTGCCAGTTCCTTTGCAGGAATCGATCCCGCCTGACCTTCTGATCCTTCGGGTATCTCCGGTTCCAGGTACCACTGCCTGAAACGGGCACGCAGTTCTTCGAGCGACTCCTCGCGCTCGTTGCATTGAGAAATGGTCTTTCCCTGCGAAAATCGCATCTCGTAAATATTCCCGTTCCTGTATACACGGGCATCGAGCCAGCTTGAGAGTGCATTTACCACAGAGACCCCAACACCGTGCAGGCCTCCGGACACCTGGTAGGAGTCCTTGTCGAATTTTCCTCCGGCATGGAGGACGGTGAGCACTACTTCCAGCGCGCATTTTCCATTTTTTTCCATCCGGTCAACGGGGATTCCTCTCCCGTTATCCTCGATGGTGACTGAACCATTCTTATTGACGCTGACCCAGATGCGGTTGCAATACCCTGCGAGGGCTTCATCGATGGAGTTGTCCACGACCTCGTAGACAAGGTGGTGGAGCCCACGGGAGTCGGTGCTCCCGATGTACATGGCGGGCCGTTCCCGCACCGGTTGCAGACCTTCCAGTACCGTGATATGAGAGGCATCATACGTTTCGGCCATTGCTTCCCCCTGCGAAAAAATACGCTGCGTGCCGCAAAACGGACGTCACATATAGTATTCGACTCCTGACCACTTAATAATGAAGGTAGGAATGAGCCGCAGTCAGTGGAATTCGCCCAGATCTGGGTCTTTTATCCCAAGGGCCTTGTCAATGGCGATGATCAGCCTGTTGATCAGACGGACCACCTCTGCGGCTTCTTCTTTATCAAGGGTGCCGGGCTGGTGCCACACGATCCGCTTTCGAAGCCTGTCGGCGATCTCCTCGATCTCGGTCCCCTTGAACTGGTCGGGGATGACGAAACCATCCAGGTGGTCTGCCGCCCCGTAAAATGCCTCCTCCGGCTTTAGGGAGAAGTGCCTGCAGATGTGCATCAGGTTCGTGATGAACCCGTGCCCGAACGTGCTTGCCATACGAGAGATCAACGCCCCGGAAAGAAAAAAAGGGTGCGGTCAGACCAGTCCGATCGAGGAGAGCCAGAAGAGGACGGGTGTACAGACCGCCACGGCGAGACCGCATGCAAGGAATGCACAGTCCCGCCGGAGCACCGGCTTTTTCCTGATATAGAGGTGGCTCTCTCTGCCGTATCCCCTGCAGAGCATGGCCGTATAGGTCCGCTCACCCTGCTCGTAGGATCGAATGAAGAGGGTGCCGATGGTATAGGCGAGAGTGCGGAGGCGGTAGCGGTAGGGGAGGTGCGAATCGAAGGGTCCGAAATTCCGGGTGGCCAGCGATTCGTTGATCTTCCTGTACATGTAACCGAAGACGAAGATGTACCGGATCATCATCCCGAGCGTGAGGGTGAACTCTGCGGGGAGGCCGAGCCTGCCCGCCCCCTCCAGGAGGTCCTGCACTTTCGTCGTTGACGAGAGCAGGATGATAAAGGAGACGGATATCAGGAACTTGAGGAGGAGGATAATTGCGAACTCGACGGACTCGCGGTAGATGTGCAGTCCCAGGGGAAGGTCCGCGATTGGGGTGAATGCCGTGTAATAGGGGTTCTGCACGAATACCTGCACGAGGATAATGAAGAGGCCGAACGGGAGGATCATGACGAGCCGCCTCGCATACACAATGGGCGAGAGGCGGGCGAGCACCCAGAGGAAGAGAAGAAATACCGCGAACGTGCCGGCCACGGGAAACACCAGGGGGGAATATGGGGTCGCGACCATCGCCACGATGACGGCAAAACAGATGACGATCTTTACCCTGGCATCAAGTTCGTGGATGACGCTCCTTTGGTAGGTCTGCTTCTCGATAAAAAACAGGTCTTCGATCATTCATTCCTCCTGTACGCGGCGAGGAAGTTGCGCTCGGCATCCGTGAACGTATAGGCCATGGTGATATCCACCCCCTGCTCGCGGAGGCTGCTGATGAGTTTCGGAAGCACCGGCACGTCGAGCCTGACCGAGGAGAGGAGGTCCGGCCTGGTGAAGATCTCCTGGCAGTCACCCTCTGCCACGATCCTCCCGCGGTCCATCACGTAGATGAGATCTGCCACTTCGGGAACGAGGGACACGTCGTGGGTCGAGAAGACCACCGTCATGCCGTAAGTCTTCGAAAGGGAGTTGATGAACCCGACGAGGTCGCTCACCCCCTGGGGGTCGAGCCCGGCTGTCGGTTCGTCGAGGACGAGGACCTGAGGCTCCATCGCGATGATACCGGCAATCGCGACCCTCTTTTTCTCGCCCCCGCTCAGGTGGTGGGGGACCCTGTCCTTCAGGTGCTCTATCCCGACAACCCTGAGCGCCTCCTCGACCCGGTGCTGAACGATCTCCTCGTCGAGGCCGAGGTTGGTGGGCCCGAAGGCCACGTCCTGCTCCACGGTGGGGGAGAATATCTGGTCATCCGGGTTCTGGAAGACCACTCCCACGAACCTTCGGACCTCCCTGATGTTCTCGCGGGTGATGGGTTCCCCGCGGACGAGGACGCTCCCGCTCGTTGGCTGGAATATTCCGTTGAAATGCTTGAAGAGCGTGCTCTTGCCTGCCCCGTTTGAGCCGATCACCGCGATCCGGGCGTTCCGGGGAGCGATGAAGTGAACGCGGTCAAGGCCCCTGACATTGCCCGGGTAGGTGTACGTGAGGTCCCTGGTCTCGATAAGGTGCATGGATTCTGTATCCTGCCACCGTTAGTACGTGAAAAATAATAGAGATATTCCTTCAATCAGTGCGGGAGAGGACCCGGCCGAGACCGAATGCAATCCCCAGCACAAGGAGGGTGCCGATGGCGATGATCAGCGCCTCGCCTGCTTTTTCCATCCCCTCTATGCTGTAGTCGGGGAAGGGGGAATCGAATGAGAACGTGTTCCCGGTGATCTCCTGGACCTGCTCCTCGGCGGCTCCTGCCGCCTCTTCGTCGAGCTCAGCCCCGTGGACCTCTTTTGCCCCGAAGACACCGAAGAACGCGCTCTCCAGGCCATCCGGGTTGCTGGACGCGATGAACGGGGCTGCAACAGCGATGACGAGGGCGATGATGATTCCGAAGTAGAGGAGGTTCTTCTGGTCCATCAGGCGGTCACCCCCGCAGGACTCTTGAGAAGATCCGGCCGTGCAGTGTAGATCAGGTAGAGGGCAACCGCGGTGATGCCACCCTCGATGACCCCAATGACTGCGTGGTAGATCCCCATGGAGATGAGGCCAAGTTCGAGAGGGAATGTCCCGGCAATCGCCATCTCCACCGCACAGACCAGCGCGGCCACGAAGAGCGAGAGCCATCCGGCAATGAACGCGGCAGGGTACGGGTTCCTGATAACCGCATTCAGGCCCTTATAGCTGTAGAACCCTACGAATCCCCCGATCACGCCCATGTTGATGATGTTTGCCCCCATCACGGTGATGCCCCCGTCGCCGAAGAGCACTCCCTGCACAATGAGGACAAGGGTCAGGACAAAGACTGCAGCGAAGGGAGAGCCGAGCACGATCGCCGCGAGGGCTGCACCCATCATGTGCCCGCTCGTACCCCAGGGGATCGGGACGTTTACTGCCTGGATGGCGAAGATCCCCGCGGCAAGCACCGCGACAAGGGGGACCTTCTCTTCTCGCATCTCGTTTCTGGCCCATCGAAGGGAGAGGGCGATGAAGACCAGGGCGATGATCCAGTACACCGCCGCCTGGGTGAGGGGAATGAATGCATCGGGTATGTGCACGATAGTCACCAGAGTATTACTGTTCTCTTTAACCGTAACAATTATTAGGTAAAAAATATTTCTATTCGTAAATTTGACGCATTCCTGAACGAATGAGTATGCCAATAAGTGGATAGAGAGACGGCCGGGTAAGAAGACGCCGGACCAGCCTCCCCGGCCGGTCCATGTCCCCGAGGCGGGTGATATCGTCCACGATTGCCGGGTCTCTGAGGGCCGAGATCACCCTGGCCACGTCCTCTGACGAGAGGCGCTGCCTCATCCAGAAGAGCCTCATCCCCTGGTCGAGCTCTCTCCCGAAATCCTCTTTCCACGCCCTTTCGTACCGGGAAAGCATTTGATCCCCGAAGTCGCCACTTGCAGCCGCCTCCCCAATCACCCTCGCCGCATGGCGTGCAGCCCTGACGCCTGTGTATACGCCTCCCCCGGACGTGGGCTTCGCCATCCCCGCAGCGTCCCCGACAAACAGGGCACGATCCCCGTATGTCCGCGCCATGGTGCCGAGCGGAATGGTGCCGCTCACCAGGTGGACGAATGCTTCGTGAGAGTCTCCCAAAAAGAGGGAGATGAACCGCCTGAACCTTTCCAGGGTGCCGGATCTCCCTGCAAGCCCTATCCTTGCTCTCCCAGGGCCGATAGGGATCGCCCACCCGAAGAACCCGGGCGATGCATCCGGGTGAATTTCCACCCTGGACTCATCCATTCCGTGCAGGATGTCGGCCTGCAGGCCTGCAAGGAATACAGGAGGCCGGGGCATCCCCATCACCCTCGCGACCCGGCTCCTGGCCCCGTCGGCAGCAACGAGGACCCCAAACGGGATCTCCTCCTTCCCGTTCACCCCGCGGGTGAGGATGCGGTGGCCCGTCCGGTCGGCAAACGAGGTCTTCATCCGGACCTCGGCCCCGGCCCCGGCTGCCCTGCCAAGCATCTCCCGGTCGAGCAGGGCACGGTCGACCACGTGGGCTTTCTGGGTGCCGGCATCGAATTCGAGCACCGGCCCGAGGCTTGAGACGACCCTGGCGCCGCGAACCGTGGCGAGGACGGGTGCCATCGAGACCTCGCACTCCCTGAATGCATTCATCGAGAGGAGTCCTGCACACTGGACGGGGATCCCCGCCGCCCCGTGCTCCTCGACCAGGCAGACGGAAAGCCCCTGCTCTGCGCAGAGCCGGGCGCAGGTGCTCCCTGCAGGCCCGCCTCCCACCACCACCACGTCATATTGCCTGGTCATTCCCGATCATGAACTGGTCACGAAGCGGCTTGAAGGTATAAGGTTGTTCCGTTTCTCCCGGGGCTGATGCCCCGCCTGTTGCGATCTTCCCGGAACCCAATTGGGCCAGTGCGGGGGTGGGAGTATAGACCAAGGGTCTATCCCGCCTGCAGGCTGCTTTGGACCGACCGGGAGGTCGCATGATGGGCGGGAAGGCAGATCCCCGCGACGTTTCCCCCCTTCACACCTATTTTCTCCTGTGCGCGCGAATACTGCACCACAGATGGAGAAAGAGCCCCGGTTTGAATGGAAACAGTGCCTCGTCGTGCGAAGCGATATCAGGATGAGCTGCGGGAAGAGCTGTGCACAGGTGGCCCATGCCGCGGTGATCGCATACGAGAGGGCGGACGCCGCAAAGAGGAAGAAGTGGCTGCAGGAAGGCCAGAAGAAGGTCGTTTTGAAAGTGTCGTCAGAACGGGCACTCCTGGAATTGAAGACCCTGGCCGAGTATGCAGGCATCTCCACCGGCCTCGTCCAGGACGCGGGGCTCACCGAGATCCCGCCGGGAACCGTCACGGCGCTCGGCCTCGGCCCGGCGAAGAGCGAGGAGCTGGACCGGATCACGAGCGACCTCCCGCTGTTCTGACCCCTGCGAACACCGGGTCTCCCCGTTCACCTGCGAGGACTTCCACATGAGAGAGAGCCCCTATCCCCTGGAACACGCACTCGGCATGCGCTGGTACGCAAGCGACACCCCCGGCATCGGGGGGAGGCTGCGGGCATCGGCGGAAGACTTTCTGGTCGAAGAGGTATCTCCACTGCCGGGAACGGAAGGACCATACCTCATCTGCCGCCTGACCAAGAAGGAGTGGGAACTCCAGCGGGCCGTCAGGGAGATCGCAAAGGCGCTCTCCATCTCCCACCGGCGCATCGGGTGGACCGGGACCAAGGACAAACACGCAGTGACGACCCAGCTCATCTCCCTCTACGGGGTAAGTGAAGATGACCTCAGCCGGATACGGTTGAAGGACCTCGAGGTCGTGCCGGTCGGAAGGTCGCGTGAACCTCTCCTCCTCGGCGCCCATGACTCAAACCACTTCACCATCACTATCAGGGATGCGTCTTCGCCCGATCTCGCATCGGAGGTCGCGGATGTCTCTGCCGCATGCGCCAGGGGCCTGCCGAACTACTTCGGGATCCAGCGCTTCGGCGTGATACGGCCCATCACCCACCTCGTGGGAGAGCAGATCCTGAATGGTGATTTCGAGGCTGCGGTCGACTGCTACGTGGGCAAGGCCTGTCCCGACGAACCGGGGGGGGTGCAGGCGGCCCGGGCTGCCTACGCAGACGAGAAGGATCCCCTTGCGGCGCTCCGGTCCCTTCCCGTTCCGCTCACATACGAACGGGCAATGCTCCACCACCTCGTCTCCCATCCGGGGGATTTTCGCGGTGCCCTCCTCTCCCTCCCCCCAAAGCTCCTCTCCATGTTCGTGAGCGCCTTCCAGTCACATCTCTTCAACATAACGCTCTCCGCAAGGATGGAGCGGCTGCCCGGATTTTACCTCCCCGAACCGGGTGACCGGCTCCTCTTTTCGAACGGCCGGGAAGACCTGGTTACCGCTGTAAACCAGGGTGCGGCCCGCATGCAGGTCGAGCGGGGGCGTTGCCGGGTGGCGATCATGATGCCAGGGAGCCTGCCCGTGCGGGGGTCCGGGGCCGACGACCAGGTGATCGCCGCTCTCCTTGCAGAGCGATGTATCGTTCCGGAATCCTTCTCCATGGCTTCATCGCTGGTGGGGGCACGGTACGACGGCGCCCTACGGCCGGTCTCGCTTGCGACGGATGTCACAGGTGCAGTCACCGGAACGGATGTCACGCTCTCGTTCTCGCTTCCCCCCGGCCAGTATGCAACGACGGTGTGCAGGGAGTACATGAAGGCGGACCCAACCGCTATGATATGAGGGTTGTCTGGGGGCGGCGCCCGCCCAGGGGACATTATCCTGCGAGCTTCCTTGCGCCCGCGATGGCATCGTTCAGGTTCCCGAGTTCGTCCACCATGCCCAGGAGGAGGGCCTGCTCGCCCCGTATCAGCCGGGCATCATCGATCTCGCTCCGGTTGAGCCGCCTCTCTGCCAGGATATCGGCGATAAGCCGCTCGTTACTCTGGTCCACCACCATCTGGGCATATTCCTGCTCTCCTGGGGTCAGGGGCCGGTGATCCGAACCCATGTCCTTCATGCTCCCTGACTTGACGACCAGGACGCTCAGGTTCTTCTCCTCGAGCCAGCCCGAGATGTCGAGGAACGTCCATGACGTCCCGATGCCGCCGGTAAGGCTGTCGGGGTTTGCATAGATACGATCAGCATACGCGCTGACGTAATATGCCGCGGAGGTGGCCATATCCCCCATCGAGACCACCACGGGTTTTTTCTCCCTTGCATACCGGATGTCACGTGCGATCTCCTGCGCCGCGGCGGGAGTACCTCCCGGGCTGTTTATCCTGAGCACGATGGCCTCGACGATGGGGTCATCAGCGGCCTCCCTGATCATGCGGCCCACGTATTCGGACCCGATGTATCCGTCTCCGCGGAAATTTCCGGTCACAATCGTGCCTTCCACCCTTACCACCGAGATACCGAGGTCCTTTGCGTAGGTGGTGAATGCAAAAAAGAGTCCCGCTGCACAGAGTATTGCACCGGCCAGAACGAGTATTATGAGTGCCAGGTTCCTTCTTCTGCACTTCTTTTCATCGGCCAGAGTCGCCTGCATGCCCGTCGCCTCCATGGGTGTAGCAGACCTGGTACTCGGTCACCAGGTTGGTCCCGCAGAGATAATGGTTCTTTAAGGTCAGGCGGATCATCTCGCTCTCGTCCTCGATGTGCATCCCCCCGACGAGGGATGGGGTGTCGGCTCCTCCGACGATGAAGGGGAGGTGTATGAGGCGTATCTCGTCGACGAGCCGGAAATGCAGCATGTGCCAGTTGAGGGTGGGGCCCCCCTCGAGCATCATCGTCCTGATAGAAAACTCGTCGTACAATTGCTCCATCAGGAGGGGAAGGTGCACCCGCTCCTCCCCGGAGACCAGTACGTGGACGCCATGCCTGCGGATGGCCTCGACTCTTTTGTCGGGTGCACGGGCGGCAACGGCCACCACCGTTGGGGCGCCCGGTCCAAGGACGTGTGCATCGGGGGGGATGTCGGCCATGCTGCTCGGAATGACCCTGAGGGGGCTTTTTCCTTCCACGTGACGGACCGTAAGGAATGAATTGTCGATCCTGATGGTATTTGAGCCCACCATGATGGCGTCGCAGGCCGCCCTGGTCCTGTGGAGGAGGATCTCGGTTGCGGGGTCCATGTACTTCATCAGGATCTTGCTGGAGGCCCCTTTCTTCAGGGTCAGCTTCCCGTCCACGGTGATCTCGGACATCATCAATACATGCGGTCGTCTCTCTGGCGCTGGCACGGCGGCTTCAGTCTCCTGATAGATTCATATCGTGTTGCTCTCATATAGAAGTTCCCAGCCCCTGCACGGCAGGAATTAAAATCGCGATTCGCCCTGAAAAAGCGGGACCTGCTGCACTCGATCTCCCCGCGGATGGGAATCATTATTGGCCGGCCCCGCATGGTACTTAGGCATGAATATCACTGCCCTGCGGCCGAGGTTCATGCGGTACCTCGAGCCCGTGGCAGCATTCTTCTGCCGGATCGGGGTAACCCCAAACCAGGTCTCGCTCCTTGCGCTCCTCTTCGGGCTCCTGTGCGCCTGCCTTTTCTCCCTGCAGATGTTTGTGGCAGGGAGCGTGGCGCTCTTCATCTCCGCCGTCATGGACCTGGTCGACGGTGCCGTTGCCCGCCAGACATCGAGGCAGACCAGGTTCGGGGCGGTCTTTGACTGGATCGTGGACAAGTACGTCGATGCCCTGGTGCTGCTCGGCATCGGTCTGTCGGGAATCGCCATCGTCACCAGGTTCCTGCCGGTCCCTCCCCTCGCTGACTTCGCGGTCGTGGCCTTTGCCATTACCGGCTCGCTCATGAATACGTTCATCAAGCCGGTGGTCTACGCCGAGATAGGGTACCAGGAGCGGATTGACGGGAAGATCGAGGACCCCCTCGAGGGGGTCGGGTTCTTCGGCCGCCCCGAGACGTTCCTCGTCCTCCTTCTGGGCGGGCTGACCGGGTTCATCTGGCTCTCGGTCCTGGTGATTGCCGTCTGCACCAACCTCTCCGCACTCCAGCGGATCATCTATCTTTACGAAACGCTCTCCTGATGTCGCGCCAGTAGAGCTGGACGAGACCGGTCGCAAAATCCGCGAGGTCAGGGATGATGCGGAAGAGGCCCCACGCGATCCCGATGAGCAGGAGGAGGGCAAGGCCCTCAGCAAACACGTTGTGGGCCCAGAAGAAGCTCTCGTACCCGAACTCGCCGGTCCCGGCAATCTCGGGGAAGAAGGGGAACCACTGCTCGGTGTAGGCGATGATCACGGCGGTGTTCCGGAGGATGTTCAGGATATATATGGTGGGGACTATCAGGAGGAACGACCACACTTTCTGCCCCATGGTCGTCTTCACCGCGCTCACGACGCCAAGCATGATGGCGATGGCCTGGATGCCGGTGCATGCAAGGATGATCTCCACCCTGAAGTTGTTCCGGGAAAGCATGTTCCAGGCGAGCTGGAGGGGGGGATACCCGAAGGCTTCGAGCATCCACGCGGTCTGACCGACCACCACCGAGATGAGCCAGTCGCCCAAGGGGGTGTAGGCGAACGGCGCATAGATGAGGAAGGCAACCGCTGCCGCAGTCGAGAGCTGCATGATCAGCACCTCCTTTGCCAGGAGGTGCCTCGCGGTGATCACGAGGAACGGGACCGAGAGCACCGCCATTGCAGGATACATGAAATTGTTGATGGAGAAGTAATAGGGTACCTCCGCAAAGAGGAAGAGGACGATGCAGGTCCACCCGAGGACCGCACACCAGTGGCGAAGCTTCCATGGCACAAGGAATGCCAGGAAAAACAGGCAGGAGAAGAGTACCAGGAGCTCCTTCATCCCTGTATTCTTGGCGTGCAGGGGTGAAAAAGAGTGCGTTTGCACACCCTTCCCGCCGCATTGAACAAATTATGCGGGAAATTCACTTCAGTGCAATCCAAGCCTTAATCTCGAATGGTCACGCATAATACCCCATCATGTTCTGTCCGGAGTGCAGGAGCCTGATGATCTCCTCTGCAGGCCAGTTAAAATGCCGGAAATGCGGATATATTCGCAATATCGGCAAGGACGACCAGATGCAGATCAGGAAGGAACGGCGCGAGAGGGAGATCGTAATCGTCGAGGAGGAGGGGTCGGTGCGCACGCTCCCCACCATCGCGACCAAGTGCCCCAAGTGCGAACATAATCTCGCGTTCTGGTGGCTCCGGCAGCTCCGTGCCGCCGACGAGAGCGAGGTTCGGTTCTTCCGCTGCTGCGAGTGCGGCCACACCTGGCGCGAATACGACTGATCTTTTCTATTCCTT
>CAZRCH010000057.1:0-7882 GCA_964598545.1 uncultured Methanolinea sp.
GGGTTCCTTCCTGGTTTTCGCACATGGATATCTACCTGTATGGTGGGGATAGGACATCAATCATTCAGGACTTCGCACGCCTGGCCTGCAGGGACCACGCAGCGGACTCCGCCGAGCTCGCCGATGACCACCGGGAGCCCGTAGACCTCCTCGATCACGGCAGAACTGACCATGTCGTGGCCGCCGTGCGAGTAGACCCGGCCGCCTTTGAGGAAGATGAACCGGTCGGCGAACCGGAGCGCCTGGTTGAGGTCATGCATCGTCATCACGGCCGCGATGTGATGCTCGCGGACGATCCGGGCGATGATGGAGAGAATATTGACCTGGTTCTTCAGGTCGAGATTGCTCGTAGGTTCGTCGAGGAGGAGGACCTTTGGCTCCTGGACGATGGCGCGGGCGATGGCGATCTTCTGGAGCTCGCCCCCGCTCATCTCGTCGATGTAGGAGAGCCGGAGGTGGTCCATCTGGAGCCGCCTGAACACCGCGTCGACGACTTTTAAGTCCTTCCCGGTCACGTCCCAGCCGATGTGAGGTCTCCTTCCGAGAAGAACCGCGTCAAACGCCGTGAGCCTCCCGGTCTCGACCCGCTGGGGGACATACCCCACCTTCCGGGCGATCTCCATCATGTCAAGCCGGGAGAGGTCATCGCCGTTGAGGAGGACTGCGCCCCCCCGTGGGGTGAGGATGCGGTTTAAGCACTTGAGGAGCGTGGTCTTTCCGACGCCGTTTGGACCGAGGATCGCCACGATCTCCCCTTCATCGATGGAGAACGCGATATCCGCGAGCACTTCATGATTCCGGTAGAAAAACCGGAGCTCGTCAACAGAGAGGATCATCTTCGGTACCCCCTGAGCAGCAGGTAGATAAAGACTGGCGCACCCATGAACGCGGTCAGGACCGCGACCGGCAGCACGTAGGGTGCGACGATAAGCCGTGCCACCGTGTCCGACGCAAGCAGGAGGATTCCGCCCATCACGCAGGACCCCGCGATGAGATACCGCTGGTCGTCGCCGATGATCCTCCGTGCCATGTGGGGGCACACGAGCCCCACGAACCCGATCACTCCGAGGAATGCGACGACCACCGCCGAGACAAGCGCGGCGACGACCATCCCGACCAGGCGCACCCGCTCGACATTCACACCGAGCCCCTTCGCGGTCTCGTCGCCCGCATCGATCGCGTTGTAGTTCCACCGGTTCGCAATGAAATAGACCGTCGCCGCCGCGACAATAACCGCGATCAGCGCAAGCTCCGGCCAGTTCGCGCGGGAGACATCCCCAAACGTCCAGAAGACGACGGCTGCAAGCTGGGCGTCGTTTGAGAAGAACTGCAGGAACATGGTCCCGGCGGTAAAGAGCGAGGAGAGCGCCACGCCTGCGAGCACCATCACCTCTGGCGACGCCCCCCGTATCCGCGAGATGAGCAGGATGACAGCGGTCGCGAGCAGGCAGAAGAGGAACGCCATCATGGTGGTCAGGTAGGGATTGTTGATGGTGACCGCATCCGCAACCCTCGACTGCATCGTGCCGGTCCCGAGCACGATGACCGAGACCGCCGCCCCGAAGGCCCCCGCGTTCGAAATGCCGAGCGTGAACGGCGAGCCCAGGGGGTTCCGGAGGATCGACTGCATCGCGACGCCGGCAACCGAGAGCCCCACGCCTGCCCCGATCGCCGTCAGCGCCTGGGGGAGCCGGATGTTCCAGATGATGGCATCCCACTTGTGGGAGACGTTCTGGCCAAGGAGCGTGGCAATGACCTCCTGCAGGGGGATCTCGACTGCGCCGACCGAGATAGAGTACACGAGGAGGACGAGGAGGACGAGAAGCCCCCCGAGTATCCAGAACACCTTGTTCCGGACATAGCCGAGGTAGTCGGCCGGGACTTCTCCGTCTGCAAAATGCATCCTGCCTCACCACCCTCCCTGTGCTGCGCCGGCTGTGGTCATGTCCGCATCTACACCGGGATCTGCGAGAACCCGAACCCGCCGTACTGGCTGTTCATCTGCGAAAAGACCGGTTTTCCGACAAAGAACGTGTATATCTCGTCTGCCTTCTGCGCCGGGTCTATATCTGCAAACCGGTCGGGGTAGAGTATCTTGCCGACAAAGTAGGCGTCCGCAAACACCGACTCATAATTTGTGTTGTAGAAGTTGTAGGGGAGCACCCCGTAGACCCGGCCCTCTTTTACCGCAGAGAGTCCCCGCAGCGCCGGGTCGCTCTTCAGCTCGCCGACTGCACCCTGGGTGTCCAGCTGGAGGGTCCCAACATCGACGAAGATGAATTCAGGGTCCCACTCTACGAGGGCTTCCTTGGCGATGTCGGCATGGGCGGTCCCCATCCCCGCGGCGACGTTCCTTGCGTTCACCCAGAGGAACGGCGGGTAGGCGGGCTCGGTGGAGATGACCCCGTGAGCCCCGGCAGAGCTGACGCCTCCCACGTACGCGGTCTTCCGTTCGCTGGCCGCAATGCCCGCGGTCCTCGACTCGAGGTCCTTCATCGTTGCCTCGATATACGCGATGATCTCTTCAGCACGGCCTTCTTTTCCGAGCGCTTTTCCCATCACGCGGAGGCCTGCATACATCTCGGCCTTCTCGGCGTCGTTCCGGAGCGAGCCATAGGGGAACGCCACGACGGGAATGCCGGTCTTCTCCTGGAGCTTGTCGGCATCCGCCGCGCTCGTGGCATACGCAGTCCCGGTCGATCCGGTCTTGAAGACAGCCTCGGGGCTTAAGGCGATAATCTTCTCGGGGTCGTCCTTGCCCCGGTACTCGCCGATGAGGGGAAGCACCTTGAACTGTGACCCCCACGCGAGGGCATAGGGGCGCCCTTCGATGGCCTGCTCCTTCTTCTCGATGTCGTCGACTCCGACCGCGAGGTCCTGGGCCTGCATGTACACGAGGTAGCGGAGGCCTCCCGACCCCGAGCAGACCACGCGCTCAAGTGGCACCGGGACCGTCACGTCCCTCCCGAACCCGTCCTTCACGGCAAGCGTGGCCGCCTTGCCGGAGGCAAAAGGTGCTTCGGTTGAAGGGGCGCTGTTGCTCACGCAGCCCGCCATCGCGAGCATCGCGCAGAGCACGAGTGCCATCGGGGTGAGAACAAGGAACTTTTTCATACTTTTATTATATTTCATCATATTATTTCAATATAGTCAAAGTATCTTCATATTATAGATAAGAGAATAAATTCCTCTGTATGAAATTATTTGCAGAGTTCTGCAACTCCATATCCGATACATATTTTTCCCGGTAATTATTTTGCTACGCAGCAGCCGCACATCGTCCTCTCCGGGATTGTCCAGGCAGGGGATGAACGCGGAACAGGAGATTGCATATATGGAGGTTATTGCTCCGCAGCGTGCCGCTTCAGGTGCGAGACCTGCTCTTTCCAGGCCTTCATCTCATCCGGGGTGAAGACCTCAACCGATCCCCCCTGCCGGTCCGCGGGAGAAGTACCCATCTCGTCCTCGAGGTCCCCTTCGATCTGCAGGTAGACCGCCCGCAGCCCCTCCAGCACCTCCCCGTCCGCCTGCCACATCCCGCGTGCGTGGGCTTCGAGCAGCCTTCGTGCCATCTCCTCCATTGCAAAGATGTTGTGGTCCCGGAAGAACTCGCGGTTTTTTGCGTCCAGTAAAAAGGTCCTTGCGATATCGTCGAAGATCCTGTCATCGACCTCCCCTGTCGTCGCGTCCCACCCAAAGACCCGCCCGGCACGCTTGGAGAGTTCCGCGGCGCCCGCATACCCGTGCTCCTTTAAGCCGTCGATGTACTGGGGGTTCAGAAGCTTTGTCCTGACCACGCGGCGAAGCTCCTCTGCGAGGGTGCGGACCTCCACCCTTGAGGTGTTCCGTGTATCCCCGTAATAGGCGGACACTTCCTTGCCTGATACCTCCCGTGCCGCGGCGGTCATGCCGCCATGGGAGCCAAAATAACAGCAGCACCCGAGGAGGTCGTATTCGTCGGTCGCAGTCTTGTTGAAGGTCACATCAACGGTCCGCAACTGGGAGACCAGGTGTTCCGTCGACTTCTCCCCAAAGACTCCCCTGCCGTAGGAGTACCCGTTCCAGTAGATGAAGACATCCGCAAGGTCGCTCACATTATTCCAGGCCGACGCGTAGACCGCGAGGTTGACCCCCATCCCGTACGTCCCTCTGGGGGCGCCGAAGATCCTTGGGCCGGTCTCATTGTCCATCGAATGCTTCCGCAGGTAGTTCCACTCCGGCGGCTCATCGAGTGCGGCCACGGCCCTGATCGCATCGTCCAGGAACTCGACACACCCGAAGAAGCAGTCCCGTAAAATGCCGCTCACCCTGATCGTGAGATCGATTCTCGGCCTGCCGAGCCGCTCGAGCGGGATGATGCGGACACCCTTCAGCCTCCCGTGCTCCCGGACAGGTTCGGCGCCGATCAGGGCCAGGGCCTGTGCGCACTGCTCCCCGTCAGCCCACATGATGTCTGATGCCATCCAGAGGAGGGCCACGTTCTCGGGGTAGACCCCGTGCTCCTCCCGGTAACGCTCGACCAGGATCTCCGCAAGGCGCGTCCCTACCTCCCAGGCCGCCTCGGTCGGGACAGACGACGGGTCAAGGGAATAAAAGTTTCTCCCGGTGGGGAGGATCCCGGTCTTTCCGCGGGAGAGGAGGCCGGAAGGCCCCGGCGGGATGTAGCTCCCTCTCGCCCCATTGAGCAGGCTCCCGATCTCATCAGAGCGATCGAGTGCAGAAGATATCTCCCGCACTTCCGCATCCAGGGAGGCGAGCCCCTCTTCGTCGATACTGATCAGGCGGTCCCCGAGAACCCTGGCGGCCGCCTGCGAGTATGGCTCTCCTTCGAGGAGGCGGGAGACCAGGTCCTCCGAGTAGCCATCAAGCACCCGAAGGAGTGCGGTCTCTGCAGGGGATATCCTTGCATCGAGCCCCATCATCCCGGAAATCAGCTGGTGGAGGTGCCCGTCGTGGTTCAGAATGGGCGCGATGAACCGGGCCCGCTTCCGACCGGCCGGAATTCGCCCGAAAACGTGCATCCCTTCCGGGATGCGAGTGCCGTAAATACCCGAGATGAGCCGTTCGGCGCCTTCCAGCAGCCGGTCGAACGCTGCGGGGTCATGCTGCATGGGCTGGATACCCAGCTCGCGATCAAGCCCTTCCCGGGCAACCAGGTCGGTGATCTGGTGCTGGAGTGCGTGGGCCCTTGCCCTGTCGGACCCCGAGAACCTGGCGTACTCGGCGATCTTCTCCTCGAGTTCCTTGAGGACCCCGTAGGGGCTGGTGGGGGCCATGATCGTCTGGAGGTGGTCGATGATGACCGCCCCGGCCCTCCGCTTTGCGATGGTGCCTTCCGACGGGTTGTCCGAGTTGTAGATGTACAGGAGAGGGAGGTCTCCAAGAATTGCATCGGGGAGGCACTCCGCAGATAGTGCGGCCGACTTTCCGGGAAGGAACTCGAGGGTGCCGTGTGTCCCCACGTGCACGATGAGGTCTGCTCCAAAGACACGCTCGAGGTAGCGGTATACAGCGAGATAGTGGTGGGGCGGAGGAACTTCCGGGTCATGAAGGATCCGGCAGACCTGCCCGTCGCAGCGGGAACCGGCGCATCCCCTCTTCGGCTGCGTGCAGACGACGGCATTTCCAAACGAGAGGCCGGGTATCACCATCTTCCCGTCATAAAGCATCGCGGGCGGGAAGCCGTCCTTCGCCTCTCCCGGCGGGTTTCCCCATGTCGCGGTGATGCGGGATCGCAGCGGCGCAGGGAGTTCGGAGAACCACTTCTCGTAAGTCTCCCTCTCCACCATCCCGAGCGCCCCTCCCCTCTCCACGATGTCCTGGACCGTGGTCCACCGGAACTCGTTGATGGCACGCCGGTCAAGGATTGCCTGCGCCAGGGCTTCGCCACTCTCCGGAACTTCCACGCAGAACCCCTCCTCCTTCATTCGCGACAGGATCTCAACCACACTCTGGAGCGAGTCCAGGTGCGCTGCTGCCCCCACATTTGCCTCCACCGATGCGCAGGCGGAGCTGTTCAGGACAAACGCGATCCTCTTCTCTGCGTCTGGCTTGTTGCGGAGCCTGATGAGGTTGCCTATCCTCCTGACCAGGGTCCGGACCCGCTCCTCCAACGGCGAGTGCCAGGCATGCTCGGGGCCAAGCGGCCCCTCTGACATGGCGCTCGCAACCGGGATCATGCCGGTCATCCCGTACATCTCGGGAAGAACCACGGCCCAGCCCAGTTCGATGCTGCCCATGCCGTCAAGGCTCTCCATCCACTCCTGCTCGGTCCGGTAATACAGCACCAGCGGGTGGACGACCGGGACGCCGAGCGCCTGAAAAACCCGGACCGGCTCGTCAGGGTCGTGGGAGAGGGCGGAACTCTGGAGACAGATGAGCGCATCTATATCCGGCAGGAACCCCTGGATCACCTCGGTGGCATCGAGTGCACCCGCCTCGGTATCCCCCACCCCTACCGAGAAGACGGCGATCGCATTGTATTCACGTTCGCATTCCCTGATGAGCGCGTCGATTGCATGCAGGTCCCCGTTTGCCCAATAAATCCGGTAAAAGAGGATGCCGATGGTATGCGACCTGTCTTTTCCCTTCCACTGCCAGTACTCATCCGCGGTTGCGAATACCCGCGGTGCGTCCGGGTGGTACACCCCTTCCCAGAAGTGGAGCGAGGGGGCCTCCCATGTCACTGTCTGCGAGAGGACCCTCCCCTGGATAAACCTCAGCAGGTTCCTCATGTTGTCCGCCCCGCCGTAGGTGAAGTAGGCGTTCACCGTTGCGGTGACAGAGAGCGGGACAGTCGAGAGAGTCCAGAAAGACTGGTCGTGGCCGAAAGATATGACGGGGATTCCCGGAGGGAGTGCGGGGATGAGGGTGTCCCAGTAGGCATCGTTGGTGGGGTGTAGGAGGATAACGTCCGAGTCCGTAAGTTTCGGGATGCAGGAATCAAGATACGCGGGATCCCTCATGCGGTATGTCGGATGGGCATGCAGGGAAACCCCGGCCTCTTGTGCAGCGGTCGAGAGCACCGGGATCTCGCTCCCCCAGACAATGGCAGTCAGGCGCATGGATCAGACGCTCGCGATGGGTTCGAGGGGAACAATCAGGGGATACCCGTCCTCCCTCCCGACCCTCGCGGACACCCCGTACACGTTGCGTATCAGTTCCTCGGTGAGAATCGCGGAGGGCTTGCCCTGCCCGGCGATCCTGCCCTGGTGGAGGACCACCACCCTGTCGCAGTACCGGGCCGCCAGGTTTAAGTCATGGATTGCCATCAGGCCCCCGATCCTCTTCTGGTCCACCACCGATCGGATGATCTGCATGACCTCCAGCTGGTGGCGGAGGTCAAGCGCGCTCGTCGGCTCGTCGAGGAGAAGGAGCATGGGATCCTGGACAAGGGCCCGGGCGATCACCACCTTCTGGCGCTCCCCCCCGCTGATCTGCGTAACCTTCCGAAACGCGAGGTGGGAGATCTTCAGGCGCTCGAGCGCCGCACTTACCATTCCGATGTCCGAGTCCCCCACTCCCCAGCGGACATGGGGCCTCCTCCCCATCAGGACCGACTCAAACACCGTCATGGCCATCCCTATGGAGAGGGCCTGGGGGACATAGGCAAAGAGCCTCGCTCGCTCTGTATTCCCCATACGGGCGACATCATGCCCCCCGAAGCGGACGCTTCCTTTGGGTGCATGGACGTGGTTGATACACTTGATCAGGGTGGTCTTCCCGCACCCGTTCGGCCCGAGGACGCCGACGAGTTCGCCCCCTTCCACGTCAAGGGTGATCTCCTCGAGGACGCGATGGTCCTGGTAGGAGAAGGAAAGATCCGCCACTTCCAGCTTCACCAGTACTCCTCCTTGCGACGCATGAAGAGGTAGAGGAAGAA
>CAZRCH010000057.1:7982-11216 GCA_964598545.1 uncultured Methanolinea sp.
ACTTCCAGCTTCACCAGTACTCCTCCTTGCGACGCATGAAGAGGTAGAGGAAGAACGGGATGCCGATGAACGCCGTCATGATCCCGACAGGAATGATCTGGGGTGCGAGGATGGTCCGGGCAAGGCTGTCTGCACCAAGGAGAATGAGGGCTCCGACAAAGCCCGATGCTACGATCAGGTAGCGGTGGTCCCCGCCGATGGCAAGCCTCGTGATGTGGGGGGAGACGAGGCCGATGAACCCTATGGTCCCGGTGAAGCAGATGATGGAGGCCGTGATAAGCGATGCGACCAGCATGTGGACGGTCCGGGTCTGTTCGACCTTCACCCCCAGGCTCTGGGCCACCTGGTCGCCCATGCCGAGCACATTGAGGTCCCAAGCCCGCCAGACGAGGAGAGGGGTGGATGCGGCCACCACAAGGGTGACAATGGCGAGTTTCTCCCACGAGGTGTTCTGGAGGCTTCCGAACATCCAGAAGACCACGGCCTGGAGCTGCTCGGTAGTGCCGATGTACTGCAGGAACGAGGTCATGGCGCCGAAGAGGTACATAAGGATGATCCCCGCGAGCACCATGCTCTCGGCCGAGACCCCGCGGTACCGGGAGAGGCCGTAGATCGCGATCGCGGCAATTGCGCTCATTGAAAACGCACTGATGACAAGCGCGATCTCGCCGAAGAGGGCAGCGGGGACAAAGATGATGGCGATTGCCGCACCGAATGTCGCCGCAGAGGCGATGCCAAGGGTAAACGGGCTCGCGAGAGGGTTCCGGAGCACTCCCTGCATCACGGCGCCCGCGACCGCGAGCCCGAATCCCGCCACCACAGCAAAGAGCACCCGATGAAGGCGGAGGTCCCAGACAATGGCGGAGGCGAGGGGGTCTGCAGAGAAAGAGCCCGGAAATATCCCGGCCAGCACCGCAGAGAACACCTCCCCAACCGTCAGCCCCGCAGACCCGATGATAGTCGATCCGACGGCAAGCAGGGTGATGAGCACAGCCAGGACTGCCACAAAGAGAAGCCGCTTCCCCTGCATGTGCCGGTACTGGCCGGCAATCTTCTCTTTCTCGTCCTCCATGCAGAAACGCTCCTCACATTGCCGGGAACACGAAACGGTCAGATCGTGCAAGACCGGGGTCGAGGCCCTGGAACTCCTGGAGATACGTACGGTGCAGCAATTCCGGATCGAGATCGGCTGCCCTGTCCGGGTGGAACCACCTGGCCATGTAGGTCACGCCTATCAGGTACTGCGGTCCCCCCATGACAGCGTTGTGGAGCACGTATACCCTCCTGTCCCTGACGGCAGGGAGGCTGCTCCACCCGGCCCTTGGGAGGAGGGTGTCCCTTACGTCCGCAAAGCGGGTGGTGTTCTCCCCCGAGTATCCCCCGAATATGTACTTCGAGGAGCCCACGAGCTTGACAACGACCTCCGGCTTCCGGGAAATGACCGCCTCAGGATCGATCTCGGGATACTCGGCAGGATTGTCGCGGAAGATGTTTGCTCCCCCGGCCATCGTGACCTTGTCATGGTAGCCCGAGCCCCTGGCCACGCTCTTGAAATCGTTCCAGGTCTCAAAGTAGACCTCTGGGGGTGCGGAGGACGAGGCGGCCGCGTCAACCTTCGCGAGGGCACCGGCATAGAACGCCGCGAGGCGGGCGCCTTTCTCTTCCATTCCGAAAATTTCCGCGAGGCGGGCGGTATCCTCCAGGTAAGTCTCCGGCAGGTAGCAGTCAATCCTGAAGACAGGGAGATCAGGCCTCGATGTAGTGATCCTCCGCTCGATCTCGTCACACTCTGCCTTGCTCACCGATGCATACAGGAAAAGCGCATCGGGACGAAGCGAGAGCATCTTCTCGTAATCCGGGGCCCAGATCGAGCCAACAGAGGGATACCCGGCGTATTCCGGGAAAAATTCCGGCTTCTGCGCAATGTACTTGTCCACGGCCACGACCCTTTCGCTCGTGACCCCAAGGGACCGCATCGTCTCCAGGGTCTCGCTGTTCATGACGATGATGCGGCGAAGCGGGCGCGTGAGGATGAGGCTCTTTCCTGATGCGTCGATCACCGTCCTGGCAGTCCCGCCCCAGTGGACAAATACCCATGCAGAGTCCTGGAGGTCCGAACGCGAGGTGTCCGGGGCCGTGGTGCCGGATGAAATATGGGCGAGGATGGAGGAGGCGAGCTCCTCCCTCACGATGACCCCGTTATCATCCAGGTCGCCGGGAAGCGCGGCATCGGCCAGCACCAGGGGACATAGGACCACGAATACCGCGATCACTGCCACAGGGAACCTGTTCATTCCTCGTCCCTCCAACGAGCCCGGCATCTCGCCACACCTATGAAGGCAAGCCCGGCCCATCCCAGGAAGAGAAGGGGCGAAACCCCTGCCTTCAGGGTCCCCGCGGTCACCGGGACTGCCGGGGGAACGCCTTGACCCTGCGTGCCGTCCGATTCCCCTCCGACTGTCCCCTCCTCGCCGGAAAGATAGTCCGTCCACGTCCCAGTGATCGCTCCCGCTGGGTTCTCCTGTCCATGCACGAGGTAGGTGATCTCGCGTTCACCGATCACCGCAAGGAAGAGCGTCGTCCCATCCACCCTGTACTGGTCAGGGGGCAGGGAGACCTCCCGCACCTCCATTCCGGAGGGGAGAACCTCAATGATCCCGGCGACAGTCTCCCCGTGGAGAGTCAGCACGACGCGGTAGGAAGAAGGTTCTGAAGGCTCGATGGACCGCTCTACAATGCCGGCTGCTACCCCCTGGACCAGCATGGCGCAGATGATCATGGGAATTATCCCGGTGATGAGGCGCCCTCTCTTCATGTGGATATTTCTTTGACTGTGTTACATTAAATAATAATGGTTATAATTCCGTCTGTACCGGAATTAGAAAATAGCAATTCATCATAAAATATGAAATATAGTAGCACTAATTGACAAATAATTTTACTAATTTCAACAGTCAACTCCTCTCTCTCCTCCTGGAATGACACAATTTACGGCGGGTCGGAAGTGCTATCAGCCCAGGAACGGAAGAGATTATTCTGAGACACCCCCGCGAGACACGAGCGACGAAATGATCCCGATTGAGACATCCGCCCTGACAAAATACTACGGGTCACTCTGCGCAGTGGACCACCTGGAGCTCTCCATCGGAAACGAGATATTCGCCCTGCTCGGCCCAAACGGCTCCGGGAAGACCACGACAGTGCTGATGCTCACCACGCTGCTCCGGCCGACCG
>CAZRCH010000058.1:0-10094 GCA_964598545.1 uncultured Methanolinea sp.
CGCGGCGGGGATACCAGAGGGCCATCAGGATGAGGGGGATGAGGTACAGGTGGGGAATGAGTGGATAGACCGAGGCCGAGAACGCCTGGTCGCGGGAAGCTACCAGGTAGATGGTGAAGATCAGCGAAGTGACCGCAAAAATCCCTATGATGAGCAGTTTCACGATGTCCCGCCTCTCGTCAAGCGTCTGGGATGCAGAAGCCAGGATGCGGGAGTGGGCCGCCATGGTACATTCACTATGTCGTGGGGTACCATTTAAACGCCGCGGTATTGTGGGGAGCCGGGTTCCGGGCGGGGAAGAGAACCGGGTTCATACAAATCTGCGAGGCGAACAACTCCCAAACGTATATGAGGCGCAACAGGCTACGTTTCACATCGCTCCATGGACCTCATGAACATCCGCCCCTGGATCTTCTTCTACCTCATCTGTTTCGTAGCCCTGCTGCTTGCTACCACCTTCATTGTCCAGGGCATCACTCCGCTCTTCTGGATGAGTTCCACTCTCATTCTCGTGGTGATCGGGTTCAACTTTTTCTGTATATTCAACGAGATCAAAGAGCACCGCAGGAAAAAAGCGCTTATGAAGCAGTTATCCTCGGGGAATGAAATGAAACCCCCCGGCAAGAATGAAAAGAAGTGAGAGGATGAACCGCGAGATCGCCCTCCACCCGAGCGTGCACGAGGTCGAGTTCTGGAAGCGTTACCGTGCCCTCCTTCGCATGATGGCGCACCTTGAGTCAAGGGAACAGATGATCAGGGCCATGCAGGAGGAGACCGCGATCCCCGAGAAGACCAGGGACGATGCCATCGGGCACCTGAAGGCTGAGCACGCGCAGAACATTGGCGCATTTCACGACTTCCTGGTCAATTTTTCAAGCCTTGCCCTTCAGGGGCTCCATCGCGTCGACATATGCCTCGAGATCTCATTCAGGGAGGATGGAGTCCTTCGGTGTCACCGCTGCACCCTCCACGTCGATGAACGTTCCCGGGACCTGCTCATCGAGGAAGGGCAACGTCTCCTCGCGGCACTCCCCCGGACGAGTGACGACCCGCACCCCGAGCAGTCGCTGGTCCGTTTCTACGTGGGCCAGGAACAGAATTTCGATCGCAACTCCAGGGGAGAACTTGACCGCTGCAGCCTTGAGATCAGGAAGGAGATCTATCCCGGGTCCGGGTTCTCTTCAAAGATCCGCCTTCCCGCACAGGTGTTTCTCGGGAGCACCGAGGGAAACGCCCCATAGCGCAATCCGGCCCGTCATCTCAATTGCACGAAATGGTTTCCGGGATATCACAGAGAATGACAGATTCAGGAAAATTTATATGTCGTCCATCTGTATCAGACAATGAGCAGAACGATGGATGACGTGAGCGTGTACCTGGTGATAGGGGTATTGATGTTCTGTATCGGCCTCATGGCAGGATACCTGTTGATGACTACTTACTATGCCAGGCGGTTCCTCACGGTAGCAAAAGAATGCGAGCGTGCGGACTCCATTGCCCCCCTGATCACGGAGATGGAGAGGGAGTCATGAGGACGGAGGAGAGGGGGTCCTGGAAATGGTAGATTTCACCGCGTATGTAGTGATAAGCATCGTGACGCTCTGTTTTGGGCTCCTGGTCAGTTTCCAGGTTGCGCATATCATGTATGTGCGCAGGCTCACCCACCTTGCCAAAAGATGCGTCGATACCGGCACCATCGCTCCTTTGCTGGTGGAGATTGAACTGGCAGAGAAAGATTGATGCCCGCATTTGTGCGATCCGGTACCCCGTGGTATCCCCACGTGATATCATGGAGAGGTAAGAATATGGATTTCCTGATAGGCCCGCGCAGGTGATGCATCACCTGCGTGTCCCGCCCTCGATGTTTTTCAGCATCATCCGCTTCAGCTTCTCCCTGCAGCTGTCGTGAAGGTCGGACCAGCGGATAGACTCAAGATCCTCTCCCCTGGCAGGCTCATCCCTGGTCATGTCCACTGCCATGGCGAGGTCATGATCGAGTGCTTTTGCCCTCTCCCAGCATACACGCGCCTCATCGTCCCGCCCAAGGCCCCCCTGGAGGGTGATACCCTTGAATGCCCATACGTCGGCGTTCTTTGGCACTATCTCGAGTGCCTTGTCGTAATATTCCACCGCCTCCTCGAATTTCTGATCGTGGGCGAGCAGATCTGCCTTGAGCACATATCCATCTGCGGTGTTGAGGGACTTATCGGTCTTCTTCCAGAACTGGGACTTCTTCTCCATTTCGGACAACCCGGGGGTGAATATTGACGTATGCCACTGGATTTTATATAAGCGTATGGCAGCAGGAACGGAATAGATCGGGTGTCGCGGTGAAACCCTTGTGATGCAGGGCGGGATAAACTAATAAATACCCTTACATGCAACCCACAATGAATGAAGGTGCCGGGGGTCTTTCCTGCAATCGTGGTTGTGCTTGTGATGTGTATCCTCTGTTCGGGATGCATCACCCCCCCAAAGGAGACACAGCCCGAACCCGTGGGCCCGGATGGAGGAAAGGCGACCACGGTTCCGACTGCGACCCAGACCCAGAAGATCATGGACACCCGGTACGTGACGCCGGCGACACCTTTTCCCACGGGGACGCCCGTGACTACGCGTCCAACCTCCAGCCCGCCGCCGAACTTTTCCGTCGAGCCAACTGTGTATAAGGTCATCTACCTGAACACCATCGATTTCACCTACAGCGTCTCCGCATATTCCACGACCGTCGAGACCCCCCCGCTCATCATCGAGATGTGCCTCGTCCCGAAGATGGTGACGAGGAATATCTGGTACGAGAGCAGGTACACCACGAGAGAGGACGTCTATACCACCCAGACATATGTCAGCCCTGCGTCCTATTTCGAGATCAGAGTCCGCGACAAAGGGACGGGGGAAATAGTCGAGAAAGACGGGTTTGGAAAGACGTACAGCGTGGATACCAGGAAAGTGCTCCAGGTCCGGACTTCGGGAGAATACCTCATCGAATTTTCGGGTAATGATATCGTCGCCACCGTGCAGATGCGGATTCCGGCCCCCCCAGGAGCAAACGTCACTCCTGCAGGGACTCTTGTCTGCCCCTCATGAGAGCCGCCCGAGGTCCTCTATTTTGTTGATGTTGGTGAATGTCCTGAGGTCCGGGTCGAGTTCGCGGATGGTTGCCACGTCGACATAGCGGGCGTGCATCCCCTGCACCATCCTCCGGACAGAGAGGCCCTCGTGATTCCCGAGGGCGAGGAGCAGGGCACTTCTCCGGTACACAGCGTGAAGGGGTTCGATCATGTCAGTGGTCCATTGCGGGATGACTGCATCGAACTCGTTGAGGAGGGAGAAGAGCCTTGCGACCACCTGCGTGGATACGCAGGGCATGTCGCAGGCGCAGACGAAGATCGCATCTCCGTGAGCGGCGAGTGCACCGGCATGGAGGCCGCCGATCGGGCCGTGCCCGCGCCTGATATCTGCCACGCACCTGACGTCCCTGAGGTGGGAGAAACGGGTGCACTGGGCCGGGTCTTTTGCGACAAGGATGATCTCGTCGACCACCCCCGCAAGAGTCTCGGTCAGCCTCTCGATGAACGTCCGGTCACCGTATTTGAAGAAGTATTTCTCCAGGCCATTGGCACGCCGCGCCTCGCCGCCAACAAGGATAACAGCTGATCGGTCCATCAGGGCTCTCCTGGCATAAATGTCCGGAGGGGCAGCGCCCCGTCGATTCCGCGCCCGAATTCCCCCAATGGTCCCGGCTCATGAATACGAAACCCGCAGTCTGCTGCGGCTGAAATGGATGGTGACAGAACCATCGGGATACTCTGGGTCATGGCGACTCTATTCCTGAAGACTGGTTCCTATCCGGATAAACACCTTGTGCTTCTTTTTTCCATGGCAAGGAGCGCCTCCTTGATCGCGGGATCGGGCGTGAACCCCCCGGGACCGGTCCGCGAGACAACCCTGTGGCAGGGGATGACCAGAGGGGTGGGGTTCCGCTTCATTGCAAGCCCGACCAGACGCGGGGAGATACCCAGATCGCGTGCAATCTCCCCGTAAGTCTCGGTATGCCCGTATGGGATCTCCCATGCTCTCCTGTAGACAGCCGAGTACGGGTATCCGGGAGAGAGCGCAATGCTCCGCAGTTCCCGGAGGTCTTCGGGAAAACCGGCACAGTAGCGCCGGATAGGGAGCGGCACGGCACCTTCAAGAGGAAGGGGTGAGAATCGGACCAGGCTCACCAGGTCGCGGGACCAGTGGACATGCACGTGCCAGAGCCCGAACCTGCATGACCCCTCCTTCATCTCCATCTCACGATCAACTCCCCGAACTCCTTCTGGTTGCAGGCACGCATCTCGTCTCTCATCCACTTCGGCAGCCCCTTGTTGACCCTGCCCTCGAGGAACCGCCGTTCGCCAAGGACAAGGACTCCCCGGTCATCGGGTGTCCTGAGCACTCTTCCCAGCGCCTGCTGGGCGCGGTTTATTGCCGGGAGGGTATAACAGAGGAACTCTCCCTCGTCGCCGAACCGCCTGCGGTAGTACTCGATGACCATCTTCCGGACCTGGTTGAAGGGGGCAAGGGGCAGGCCTATCACCATGGCCCCCTGGAGGAGATCGCCCCGGTAATCAAGCCCCTCGCTCCACTTCCCCCCGCATACGGCCAAAAGGAGACCCGACTCTCCCGTTCCGGGGAGGGATAAAAATTCGCGGAGCGCCTCCTCCGCGTCCCTTGCGTCCCTGGGCTCGAGAAACACCTTCTTCTTTCTGGCCACCGCCGAGGGCAGTCTCGAGAACAGCTCAAGTACCTGGTAAGACGGGAAGTAAATGGCAAGGTTTCCCTCAAGGCGCGAGAAGACTTCGATGTACGAACGTATCAGATGGAGATTCTTCTCATTCTGCCGCATGGAGAATGCGGTCGTGATGTCACTGGCACAGAGGATCATGCGGTTCTCTCTCGGAAAGGCATTCGGCAGTGAGAGCGTCCGTACCAAAAGATCGCCGAAGTAATACTTTGCATACGCCTCGACGGGAGAGAGCGTCCCTGAAATGAGCAGGCAGGCATGGTGTAACTTTGCGATCTCCTGCAGGGGTGGCCCCGGGTCTATGCTCCTGACCTCGAGGGATACGAGGCCATCGACTTTCCTGAAGAGCGTGAGGCAGGCAGGATCTCTCGAAGACGAGGAGAGTTTCACGAGGAACCTTGTAAGGCGTTCGAGCGCAGTCTCCCGGAACTCCCCTGCCCGGATATTATTCTCCCGCAACTTCTCTGATATTTCCTCGAGATCCTCCACGATCCCGGCCATCGAATGGTAGAGCGATCCTTTCACCACCATCCTGTCAAAGATGGACGGGTCGAACCAGTCCTCGCTCTCAAACGAGTTCTGCAGCCCTTCCATGAACCCGGAGATGCGGGGGATCACCTGCTGGAGGGCCTCGGTTCCCTTCCTGGTGCGCCGGAGGCCTGCAAGCTCGGTCCCTGCCTGGAGCAGCGTGTCCTGGTCAAGGCCTACGCTCTGGGCGTCTGTTGCGGCATCGCCGCAGTTGTGCGCCTCGTCGATGAGGAGTATCGCATCGGCAGGATCGAGGTTGAGATTTGCATACAGGGCTTCCCTGATCTCCACGTCGAAAAGGTGCCGGTAATTCAGGAGGATCACGTCTGCCTTCTGGGCCGCCAGGATCATCAGTTCGTAGGGACATACCCCGGACGCCACTCCCTGCAACTGGTGAGGCCATACCGTCTCGCGGGTCACACGTTCGGCTTTTGTCTGCAGGCTTGCAGAAGGGACCATGCGCAGCCCCTCGTCGGACTGGACATAGACACGGCTCCCGATGAAGTGCGGGCAGAGCATCGGTCGCTGCGGGTCCATCCTCCGTATCTGCTGCTGTATGAAGGGATCTTTCGACGGCACGAGCGATCCTTTCTCGGCACGCTGCCGCATCAGTGTGGTGCTGAACCCTTTCACTCCTTCGCAACGGCGATATACGTCCCCCTCCCCGGCAAGCGGGCACATGCCCCTCTTTCCGATCAGGTACGCAGTTTTCAGTCCCGGTCTCTTCTCCCTGATGAGAGCCAGTTCACGGATGAATGTATTGAGCTGGCTGACGGTACGGACGCATACAATGACACGCCTCTTCTCCCGGGCTGCGAGAAGCGCCGCGAGGAGGCTTGATTTCCCGCTTCCCGTCGGGGCGTCGATAAGCCCCGTGACGCCATCCTGTGCGCAGGAGAGCCCGAATTCGAGCATCTCACGCTGGCATGGACGATATTCTCCGTAGGGAAACCAGTCGTCGAGGCAGTCCATTATACCTTACCATTGTATCGCTGACTCTTTTTTATTATCGGGAAACACCAACCCTTCTTCCATGGCAATCCATCCCATCGAGTTCCGGTATGGGACTGCGGAGATGCGGTCGATCTGGGAGGAGGAGTACCGTTTCTCCTGTATTGTCCAGGCTGAGGTTGCCCTTGCGAGGGCATCTGCTGCGCACCTGTTCATTCCGGCCGCTGCTGCAGATGCCATCGCTGCGGGGGCAGGGAAGGCGACGCTTGAGAGGGCCAAAGAGATAGAGGAGGAGATCAGCCACGATATGATGGCGATTGTAAAAGCCGTTGCGGAACAGTGCGGCGAGGGAGGGGGGTATGTCCACTACGGTGCAACATCCAACGATCTCCTGGATACTGCGACAGGACTGCAGGTGAAGGCCGCAATAGAGATCCTGGACAGAAAACTTCGCAGGCTGCTGTCTTCCCTGCTGAGGAGGGCTGAGGAGACGCGAACCCTCGTCTGTGCGGGGAGGACTCATGGCCAGATCGGGGTGCCCACCACGTACGGCCTCCGGTTCGCCATCTGGGCGAGCGAGGTCGCCCGTCATATCGAGCGGCTCGAGCAGATGACCCCGCGGGTGGCGGTCGGACAGCTGACCGGCGCGGTGGGGACCCAGTCGGCGCTCGGGGGAAAGGGGATGGAGATCCAGGCCACAATGATGGAGATCCTCGGGCTGGTTCCCGTGGACGTCTCAAACCAGGTCATCTCGCGGGACAGGTACGCGGAGTATTTCATGTTCCTGGCAAACGTCGCCACCACCCTCGACAAGATAGGCATTGAGGTGAGGACCCTGCAGAGGACCGAGATCGGCGAGGTGGAGGAGGCGTTTGGAGCAAGGCAGGTCGGGTCGAGCACCATGCCGCACAAGAGGAACCCCATCAAGAGCGAGCAGGTCTGCGGCCTTGCCCGTGTTGTCAGGGCCGCTGTTGAACCCGCCCTCCAGAATAACACACTCTGGGACGAGCGGGACCTCACCAACTCATCGTGCGAGCGCGTCCTCTTCCCCGAGGCGACTATCCTCGCAGACCATATCCTGGCCCTGATGACCAGGGTGATCGACGGGCTCACGATAAAGCACGACCGAATCGCGCAGAACCTTGCCCTGCTCCAGGGGGTGAACATGGCGGAGTCGGTGATGATCGAGCTGACCGGGAGGGGGATGGGCCGGCAGGAAGCGCACGAGTCGATGCGGAAAGCCAGCATGCACGCACTGGAACGGAAGGTACCGCTCGCAGAGGTCCTGTCTTCAGATGAGGAAGCGAGGAGGTTCATCGCCCCCGGGGAAATCCAGGCACTCCTTGATCCCGAGCACTACATCGGCACCGCCCCTGCGCAGGTGGAGAGGCTTATCCGGAAGCTTTCACCGCTCTGCAAAGAGAGCAGGTAACAATACCCGGGACTTTTTTTTTACCCTGTTGCTGCGTCTCCCTCAGGGAAACGAGCTGGGGATATCCCATTGATACGACGAGACCGTCGACAGACCTCCCCCGTTTTCCTGGTGGGAGGTGGAAAAAAGCGGTATGGGAATTTATTCTTCCGAAATGTCAGGCTCATCCGTCCCGGTGCGCCTGAAGGTCTCCACCAGGGTGATCTCGTCGATGCCAGGGATGTGATCGAATCCTTCGCGGATTATCCTGCTCCTCCAGAGAAGCCACCTGCGGTCGTAAGTGATCCCGGGCGGCATGTGCAGGGTAAGGACGGCGCCGTCGAGGGTCACGTCCATGTCCCGGCCTGCATAGAGGTTGATCAACCCTTTCATCTGCTCCACTGCTCCCTCTACCATGCCCTCGATACGGAAGGTGTAGGAGAGCGGCTTTCCCGCCAGGGGGTGGTTGAAGTCGATCAGGACGCGGTTTCCTATGATATCGACGACCGTTCCCTCCCCCTTCTCTGGAACCTTGAGGCTTATACCCTTCTTTGGCTTCTCCGAGAAGGAGGCCTTGTTGAACGCCTCTACCCGGGCAGGATCATGGAGCCCGAACGCCTTGTCTGAAGGGACGAGAACCTCTCCTTCCTCTCCGACATCTCTCCCTTCGAGGGCCTCATCGAGGCCGAGAATGACATGATGGCTTCCGACACGGATGGTTACCGGGCCGTAAGAGGCCTCGGGATTGAAGATTTCTGAGCTTTTTGCGATATCTTCGTCAGTCGTATCAAAGACCTTCCCGTCCACCCTGCCCGTATAGCTGAGCCTGATAAAATCTCCCGCCTTTATTGACATTCTTTCACCTGTAATCTCCGGCTACCCGGGGTGAAAATCCCTGGTGCCCCCGGGTGGAGGTTCTTTATATATTTATAGCGATGGTGTTAAATAATTAATCAATACACCCGGGAAACAGCGAAATCCCCTTCGCGCCCGGAGTGTTCTTCCTCATCTGCGGCCGGATTCACGCCGCAGCACAGGACCCAACCGCGGTGCCCCATGGTCCAGACCGTACGTATTATTGTGATCCCGAAAAAGATGGGAAGTGAAGAGAATGCTTGAGATCGAGCTGAAGGCCAGAGTGAACGACCTTGCCGAGATTAGAGACCGGCTCTCCTCACTCCACGCAGAGAGGGAGGGGAGGGTGCTGGAGCGGGATCTTTACCTGAATGCACCCCACCGTGATTTCGGGGTGACCGATGAAGCGCTCCGTATCCGGCATGCAGGGGAGAAGTGCACAGTCACCTACAAAGGCCGGAAAAAACCGGGATTCCATCTCAAGGCAAGGGATGAGTTCAACTGCGGAGTGGAGTCAGGTGACGTGATGGCCAGGATCTTCCTCTCCCTCGGGTTTACACGGGTTGCGGAGGTGACGAAATGGAGGGAATATTACCGGTTCAGGGACGCAACTGTCTGCCTCGACGAGGTGGAAGGGCTCGGGGAGTTCGTGGAGATCGAACTGAACAATCCCGGAAGCGTGGAGCGTCCTGCCGAGCATGTGGTCGCGCTGGGAGAAGAGATCGGGGTGACCGGGGAGCCCATCCTCTCATCGTACCTCGAGCTGCTCCTTGAAAGGGAAAGGGAGATCCAGGCATAGGGCTGGACCCTTCCGCGCCGGGGCTGAGCCGAGAAAGGAGCGGGTCCTGTTGCGGATGGTCCCAGAGGTCCCGCCTGTTATACCTGCAGTAGTTCGATCGTGATGTCTTTTGGCTCCCTGCCGAAGTGGATCATCCCGCACTGGCCGAGGGCAGCCATGCCCGGGTTGACCACTTTCACCCCGCCCTCCTCGACAATTCCCCTCTGCTCGTGGATATGGGCACAGCAGACCAGGTCGAAAGACTTCATGTGCTTCCTGATGCTGGCGCTTCCCACGTGGTTTCCTCCCGCCTCATCGAGGAACCCCTGCGGTGGGGCATGCGAGATGAGCACGTTGTGCATGGTGCGCTCCATCTTTCCGACGATGGAGCCGAGGAGGTCGTCGATCTGCTTGTCCGTCATCTCAAACGGGGTATTGAAAGGAGTCGGGTTGGACCCGCCAATCCCCACGATAGAGATCTTCCCAAGGTTGATATACGAACCATGGAGACAGACGCAGTCCGAATGTTCCAGGGTGTCGATGATCTCACGGGGGTCACAGTTACCCGGCACTGCAAACGCGGGCACGTCAATACGGGAGAAGAGTGATTCGACCGAATCCGCAGGTCCCATATTGGTGATGTCGCCGGCAATGAAGACGGCATCAGGGGAGAGTTCCAGGAACGATTCCAGCTTCCCGAACTCTCCGTGCAGGTCTGCCAGCAAAAGCACATCCATCATGTCAATATTCATTCGAGGGGGCCTTTAAAAAAATCTTCGCGT
>CAZRCH010000059.1:0-10000 GCA_964598545.1 uncultured Methanolinea sp.
TTGCAACCAACGTGGAGAGCGGCAAGATCGGGTTCAAGGATATCGTGAAGATCAAAAAGAGGGAGCTTCACAAGGAGGAGGTGGACAAGATCGCGCTGATCGCACCGCGGGCCTCTATCAACATCATCCGCAATTACAAGGTCTGGGATAAGAAGGGAGTAGAGATTCCAGCCGAGGTTATCGGGATCGTGCGATGCCCGAACCCCGGCTGCATATCGAACACAAACGAGCCCATCAAGTCATGTTTCCTCGTGCAGCCGAAGGGACTGCGTTGCGTCTACTGTGACTGGCTGATCTCAAAAGACATCACGAGCCACATCATCTGACTATCCCCCTACCTGCGATGCATATCTCCGCTTCCCTGAAATACCGGGAAGATTCCTTTTTAGGGATATTTGGTCATCGTTATTGCCTGATCGGGCTGGCTTGTAAATAACCTGGCAGATGGAAAAGAGAAAGTATTTCCCGTCCCGCTCTTAAAACGAATAGAAAGGAAGGGATTTTTGATGAATTGCCGCGTTCTGCTTTTTATTGCAGTATGCACAGTGGTCGCAGTGGTAACCTTTGGGGCAGCAGCGCCTGCCATGGAGGCAATCGATGCATATAACAGGGGTGTCGACCTAGCCGTCGAGGGGAACTTCCCCGCAGCGCTCGAATCCATCGACAAGGCCCTCTCGATAGACCAGAAATTCACACTCGCCTGGATCACCCGGGCGGGGATACTCAACGTCATGGGGGAGTATAATCAGTCGCTCGTGGCCTCGGACGAGGCGCTTGCGATCGATGAGAGGCAGGCAGAGGCCTGGACCAACCGCGCAAGCGCCCTCATCTCGCTTGGCCGCAACGAAGAGGCACTTGAGTCAGCCGATCGCGCCATTGAACTCGACCCACGGCTCTCCGAAGCCTGGATTGACCGGTCGACGGCACTCTCCAACCTTGGCCGAAATGATGAAGCGAACGAAGCGATGCAGATGGCGATGTTCCTTATCGGTGAGATGAACGAGACTCCCGGGCCCGAGCCTACCACCGCAAAGGCGCCCCTCTCGTGGGTACTCGCACCCGCTGCCGCGGGAGTCGCCACCGGGTTCATCCTGACAAAGAGGGAGAACTCCTAAATCCACTTTATTTCTTCTGAACACTGCCGGAACGTGGATGGATGAGGAAAAAATGATGCTGAGAGTATCACTCTTCCTTTGAAGGGTTCAATGATATCAATGTGCATGATGGACCCGGTTCAACCGTCATGCCGTTCTGACCTGGACTTCGGGACCAACTAAAAAACACGGGACCTGCAACCCGGGCATTCAGGATTATCATGGCAGGGGAGGCTATGATATTCACGACCCGATCAAAAAGAGATGCTGTGAGTACCAGTTTTTTGCTTTTCTGTACCAGGCTATAAATTATGTTGATGATTGCAGTTCAACGAACCCAATGATTCTGAAGGAAGGCCGCATCAATCAGGAGAGCAGCCGGCCATGATCATCGATCTCTCCGCGATATATCCTGGTACTTGAGATCCATTTCCCATCCTCGGCAAGGACGCAGGTGATCTGATGGATGTCAACTTTCTGATGGCCCCGCTCCCTCCGGAGCCTGTTGATATCCCGGGCGATGGGAAGCGTCTCCTCACTGACGACGAGTGCATCGAACTCATCGTCGAGTGCCGACCCAAAACGGTCATTCAGCGGTTGAACCGTCCATGACGCGCTCCACCGGTTCTCCCGGATAAACATCTCCAGTGACCCCCTCCTCTCGCTGAAGGGACGAACGGGGTGGCTCTTTCGTGATGCAAAGGCATCGGTTGTCAGGCCAATGATCACTGTGCCAGCGCTTCCTGCAAGCTCAAAAGAACGGGAGATCAGCCTTTTATGGCCATCGTGGAGGGGATCGAATGTTCCCCCGACCATAACCTTCATGGTGCCTGATATTGATTTTTTAATGCTATTATGGCTGTTGGTCGCACGCGCATGGCAGAGACCTTTGTTGCGGAGAATGCCACGGTGCTCGGAGACGTGGAGATCGGGTCCGAGGTAAGCATCTGGTTCGGCGCAGTGGTCCGTGGAGACAGGGATAAGATCGTCATTGCAGACCGGTCGAATGTACAGGATAACGCAGTGATCCACACAAGCAAGGGGTTCCCAGCGCGTATTGGACGCGATGTCTCCATAGGCCACGGGGCCATCCTGCACGGCTGTACCATCTCTGACAGGGTCCTCGTGGGGATGGGGGCCATAGTGCTCAATGGGGCGGTGGTGGGAGAGGACTGCCTCCTCGGCGCCGGATCGGTGGTCACCGAAAATGCCGAAATTCCCTCAGGATCCGTGGTCGTGGGCGTCCCGGGAAAGGCGATCAAGCCGGTTACAGATGCCCAGAGAGCGCATATCGTCCAGAACGCCAGGAATTACTGGGAGTTGGCAGGGAGCTACCGGCATGCCTGAAGTGGTAATCATCGGCGGGGGGGTCACCGGGATCCAGGCTGCCCTTGACCTGGCCAACCACGGGATCGATGTCCATCTAGTCGAGAAAGAGCCCTCCATCGGCGGCCACATGGCGATGCTCGACAAGACATTCCCAACAAATGACTGCTCGATGTGCATTCTCTCACCCAAGATGATGGACGTATACCGGCACCCCAGAATCCACACCCACACCTGCGCAAGGGTAAGTGCGATCTCGGGCGAGGCCGGGCACTTTACCGTCACCATCACCAAGATGCCTCGCTATATCGATGAAGAACGCTGTAATGGGTGCGGAGACTGCATCGAGGTCTGCCCCGTCGAGGTATACAACCGGTTCGATGCAGGTATAGGGGTCAGGAAAGCCATCTATAAACCACACCAGCAGGTGGTCCCGGATATCGTCGTCAAGGACCCCGAACACTGTATCGAGTGCGGCCTCTGCTATGATGTCTGTGGCAGAGAGGCCATACGGAAGGAAGATACCGAGCAGGAGTATGCGGTAGACGCAGCGAGCGTGATTATTGCCTGCGGATACGATGTCTTTGACGCGGGGAACAAGGAGCAGTTCCAGTACCTGCGCTTCCCCGACGTGGTCACGAGTCTTGAGTTTGAGCGGATGATGAACGCCAGCGGGCCGACCGGGGGGATGATACGGAGGCTCTCGGATGGGACGACGCCGCGGTCGATTGTCTTTGTCCAGTGCGTGGGTTCAAGGGACATGCAGCTGGACAGGCCATACTGCTCAGGGGTCTGCTGCATGTATGCGATCAAGAATGCCATACTCATCCGGGAGAAATACCCCGAAACCGAGGTGACCATCCTTTACATGGATATCAGGGCGTACGGAAAGGGCTATGAGGAGTATTACCAGCGGGCGGTGGATGCCGGTGTACATTTCGTCCGTGGAATGCCTGCCGGGATCCTTGACCAGGGAGATACGCTCTCTCTACGGGTTGAGAACACAGAAAGCGGAGAGATGCTGGATCTCATGCCCGAACTGGTTGTTCTCTCAGTGGGCCTCCAGCCGTCCATGGATGCGGGGGATATCGCCAACCTCTTTGACATCCCGAGGGAGGATACGGGTTTTCTCAAACCGCTTGATGACAAGATAGAGACAGTGGCAACCATAAGGCCGGGCATCTACCTGGCAGGTACCGCGACCCAGCCCCGGGACATTCCCGACTGCGTCGCGCATGCAGGGGCTGCGGCCATGAGGGCCTTCCTCGACGCAAGCAGGGATGGTTCCTCCAAATGAGAGCGGTGGAGACCATATCCTGGGATGACGACGAGGTGGCAGTCACGCTCATCGACCAGACGAGGCTGCCGGAACACTTCCGCCTCGTCCAATGTCGGACTGTGGACCGCCTCATCTCCGCGATCAGGCGACTGGAGGTCCGGGGTGCTCCTGCACTCGGAGTCGCCGGGGCCTATGGGGTGGTGCTCGCGAGCAGAAAGATCAGGGAGAAGGAGCATTCGCGTTTCATGCGGGCACTATGGCGCGAAGCGGCACGCATCATCGGAGCCAGGCCAACTGCCGTGAACCTCTCCACTGGTGTAGATTTCGTAATGCGGGCAGTCGAAGAGGCCCATTCCGTTCCTGCTGCCAGGGCACATGCATTGCACGCCGCACGCGAGTTTGCCTCTGCAGATGCCCGCGCCTGCCATGATTTGGGCAGCCATGGCTCCTCCCTCATCCGGAGGCGCACTACGGTGCTCACCCATTGCAATGCTGGGGCGCTCGCATGCGGCGAGTGGGGCACTGCACTCGGCGTCGTGCGCTCTGCAGTGGAGGCGGGAGCAGAGGTGCAGGTAATCGCCTGCGAGACCCGTCCACTCCTCCAGGGAGCCAGGCTCACCGCGTGGGAACTCCAGAGGGATGGGATACCCGTAACAGTGATCCCAGACTCATCTGCAGCATTCCTCATGAAACGGGGGGAGATTGACATGGTGATTGTGGGTGCCGATCGGGTCACCACTGACGCGGTCTTCAACAAGATCGGGACCTACATGCACGCCGTCTGCGCCCGCTATCACGAGATCCCATTCTACGTTGCCGCACCGCTCTCCACGTTCGACCCTGGCCGTTCGACAGACGAAGTCACCATCGAGGAGAGGGACAGGAACGAAGTCGCCTCCTGCGGAGGGGCTGTCACGGTTCCGGAAGGCGTGGATGTCAGGAACTATGCATTTGATCTCACGCCCCATGATCTGGTCACCGCATTCATCACTGATATTGGTGTCATGGAACCGCCGGTTGACTGGAGGCAGATCGAGGCTGCCCGAAGGGCCCGTGGGATGTAGGGAGATGCAGGCCTGTGCAGACTGACACCATGCTATGGCAGAACCTGGTCTTTTTAATCGGCGAGATCACAATCGTGGTCATCATCGGCATCTTCTTCTTTGCGCTCGTCCTCGTCGCCCTCTCCATCTATTCCATCAATACCGGAAGGCTTTACTTTCCCCGTTTTCTCAAAGCAGGGATGGTGCTCGTGGAAGGACTCGCGAAATCACTCTTCCGCCTTTTCGGGCTTGAAGACAGTGAAGTCCTGACTTTTTTCATCAACCTGCACAACACCATGAACAAGAAGAGTTTCTCCGAGATCCCCGTCACGGAACGTGCAATCTTCTACCCCCAGTGTCTCCGGTCGTCCCGTTGCCCTGCCCACCTGTCGCCAGAGGGGCTGAAGTGCAGGAGTTGTGGCGACTGCCCTATCGGATACTGGAAGAATGTCCTTGAAAAGATGGGCTACAGGGTATTCATCGTTCCCGGCTCGTCGTTCATCAAGCGCATGGTCAAAAAATACCACCCCCGCGCCATCCTCGGTGTAGGCTGCCTCTCCGAAGTAAAAGAAGGCCTCGAGATGTCTGACAAGATGGGGCTTGTGGCCATGGGAGTGGTGACACTCAAGGACGGGTGCGTGGAGACTCTCGTCGCCTGGGACAAGGTGATGGAGGTTGCAACCCTCGGCGTCCCATCCTCAGATATCCCTCCCGAAATTACGGAATTGAACAATTACCCGTTGCCAGGGGAGCGCTGACACGATCCCCTCCCCGATATCGTACCAATAATTCGCGGCGCCAAAGGACATCTGGATACCAAAGGCGATTGTTGGCAATGTCCGTTCTCGTCATTTGTAGACGTAGACCTCTTATTCACCGGGGGACAGGATGGAAGAACTGTGCATTGTTCATGCAGAGACTCATAGCAGGACTGCTGAGACAGCGAATACCACGAGAGATACGAACATCGCGTATTTCACGAGCGTAGTAACCCGGGATTTCTTCAGGCAGGCAGCGGTCTTACAACCCAGGGCTTTGACGCCCACCCACATGACGAGGATATCGACACAGGTTATCCCGGCAAGGTAATACAGCCCCCACCAGATGACAGGGACCAGGCTTGCGAAGATCGCTCCCGCAAGGAATAAGAATCCAAGGCGTATGGCAGGATAGACCCCGATGCGGATAGGGAGGGTGTCGGCACCCTGGGCGAGGTCCCCCTCGAGATCCTCCGCATCTTTCCAGATCTCTCGGGCGAGCATGGCAAAGAAGGTGATGAGGGCGAGAGGTGTCAATAGCAGCAGGCCGTCAGGGCCTGCATACGCTCCCCCGAAGAGGAAGATTGAGGCAGTAAGGTAAGAGATTGCCGCATTCCCTGCACCAGGAGTCCTCTTCAAGATTGCAGCATACCAGATGAGCAGGATTGAGTTTGCGACCGCGATCACAACGCAGAACGGGTTTGTCAGGAGCGAGAGAGTAATCCCGGCAACGAAGAGGATTGAGGAATAGACAAAAACCCCTTTCGCACTTGCAGCCCCGGACGGGATAGGGCGTTCAGGGCGGTTTATGCGGTCAATCTCGACATCGAAATAATCGTTGATGGCATTTCCAGCCCCTGTGACAAGGAAAACAACCAGGAATAGGATTACTGCCCCGGAAACCAGAGTACCGGTCGCCATGAGGTACCCGATGATGGCTGCACACCCGGCAACCGTCGCGTTGAGCGGACGGATCACCCGGACGTAGGGGAAATCTGGGAGAATGTCTCCTTCCTCCTCTGAACTCGGACTCTAAGTGCAACCCCGGACGTAATAATATGGTACGGGATGAGAGATGAAAGAACAGAAAAACGGGCGTGGAGGGATTTGAACCCCCGACCTACAGCTTAGGAGGCTGCCGCCCTATCCTGACTAGGCCACACGCCCTGCCTATATCAATTATCGAGGAGAAGGTATAAGGCTGTCGAACCGCCACATTTCCGGTAATGGAGTTTATTGAGGCTAAAGAAGGAAAAACAAGGTTTTTTATCCCGTTGCAGGATCCCTCGCACCCATTCCCTCCCGCCTCAGCCACGGTCTTTTATAACCCAAAGATGGAATTCTCCCGGGACGCCACTGTCGTCCTCGTCTCTCTTCTTTCTCCCTCGGAGTATCTTGACGCTATGGCTGCATCCGGCATCCGTGGGCTCCGCGTCGCCTCGGAATGTGGAATTCCGGTCACTATAAACGACCGTGACAGGGAAGCGGTAGCACTGATCCGCCGGAACACTGATTCCCTGGGCCTTCCCGTAGAGGTGGTCCACTCCGATACAAACGTCCTCCTTTCAGGCAGGTGCTTCGAGGCGGTCGACCTTGATCCGTTCGGTTCACCTGCACCCTTCATCGACTCGGGGATACGCGGGAGCGGCAGATACCTCTTCGTGACTGCCACGGATACCGCTCCATTGTGCGGCGCCCACAAAAATGCCGGCATACGACGCTATTTTGCACAGGCCATGAACAACGAGTACCACGCCGAGACTGCATTGCGAATACTCCTCGGATTCGTGGTAAGGGAAGCAGTGAAGTATGACAGGGGAATTGAGCCGCTCTTCTGCTTCTCGCGAGAGCATTATGTCCGGGTGCAGGTCCGATTACTCCGGGGAGCAGGGGCCGCGGACAGGACTGTTTCCCGGATTGGCTACATCCTCCAGTGCAGGTCGTGCCCTTTCCGATCTGAAGAGAGGGGGCTGCTTCCGGAGCCTCTGCTCTGCCCCTTTTGCGGCGGGAGGCTCCTTCCCATCGGCCCGCTCTGGACCGGCGCACTGCAGGACAGCGAGTTGCTCGAGCGCATGGAAGCGTCTATCCCGGAATTCAGACTCGGCAAGGAGACTCAGCTCCTGCAACTGGTGAGAACCTGCAGGCATGAACCTGATTCCTCGTACCACTACGATTATCACGTGCTTTCGAGGCACTTCCGGCTCTCACCACCCCCTATCGGGGATGTTATCCAGTTCATCTCATCGCAGGGATATGCTGCGGCAAGGGCGCACTACAGCGGGACTGCAGTGAAGACGAATGCCCCCCTGGACGTGATCCGGGAAGCGCTCATTGCCGGGCGCAGGTAAGAGTCCTGCCCAATCCACCTGAAAGGGCAGGTCAGCCACCGCGGAAAATTTTTTCCTGTGTATTGACCCTCCTTGTGTCCCATACCAGGCCCCGCAGAAAACATTCTTATTCCTGGTTGGGGAACCACTCATTGTATGAAGATCCTGGTCGTGATTCCACCTGACCAGTTCCGCGACGAGGAACTTGCTGAACCAGTGGCCGCATTTCAAACTGCGGGGATCTCTTATGATATCGCCTCTACGCGACGAGGGGAATGCAAGGGGATGCTCGGGGCGCAGGCTACAGCCTCGCTCTCCCTTGAGGAGGTGGATCCTGCTGAGTATTCAGGCATCGTGATTATCGGAGGATCAGGGTCCCCTGCTCACCTCTGGGACCACGAGATGCTGATACAGCTGGTGAAGTATTTTTTCCGCAACCGGAAGGTGGTTGCGGCAATCTGCCTCTCACCCGTGGTGCTCGCCCATGCCGGGATTTTGAAGGGGAAGACTGCTGCCTGCTATCTGAGCCCTGCATCTAAAAGAGAGATATTGAAAAGTGGGGCGCATATATCGGAGAAAGCCGTGGTGGTGGATGGCGAAATCATCACTGCGAACGGTCCGGCTGCGGCTAAAGAGTTTGCCGGGGCCATCGTTCGCCACCTCAAGGTCTGATAATCATTTCAGGTCTCTTCAGTGTTCGATGATGATCGTCAGGAGGTCTCCTTCCTTCAGCCGGTGAGGGAGCCCCACGCGCTGCCCCGGGTGCTTTACCGATTGGCCCCAGACCCTTGCATAGCGGAACCTCTCCACGAAGTCGCGATGGAGCTTGCGGCAGACGTCTTCGACACTACTCCCGGCCCTTATGATGAGGGGCTCCTCAAGATCGGCAGCACTGCTCTGGGGCTTGAGGTAGACCCGCATGAACCCAAGACGGTGATAAATCTCGTCCTTCATCTCCTCCATGTGGTACCCGGTGTGGGCTGATATGAGAAGCGGAGCCTCCCCGAAACGCGTGAGGATCTCCTTCTCTATCGCCTCGCGTGCGGCATCGTCAACAAGGTCGACCTTGTTGACCGCAACGAACGCCGGAACATACACCCGGTTGCCGAGCATTGCATCGATAACGTCGTCCTGGGTGGCGTTTCCCCTTATCAATACATCCGCGTTCATCAACTTGTTCTCGGAGAGAATCGAGCGGATCTCTTCAAGGTCCAGGTCAAGGATTCCGACGTGGTTCATCCTCACCCCTCCAAAGGCCGTCTTCTTGATGGTGATATCAGGGCGAGGACTGTTGATGCGGATCCCTGCATCGTACAGTTCTTTCATCAGGACGTCCACGTGGTTTGCGTTGAAGACATCCACCAGGATCACGATCATGTCTGCCCCCCTCACCACGCCGATCACCTCCTTGCCGCGACCTTTTCCCATTGCCGCACCGGCAATGAGGCCCGGGATATCAAGGATCTGGATCCTCGCCCCCTTGTGCTCGAGGGCGCCGGGAACTACGGTCAGGGTGGTAAACGCGTACGCCGCGACCTCGCTCTTCGTCCCGGTGAGGGCGTTTAACAGCGTGCTCTTCCCGGTCGAGGGAAAGCCCACGAGGACAACGGTGGCATCCCCTGACTTTTTTACCGAGTACCCCTCTCCTCCCCCACCGGCACGCATGGCCCGGTTCACGGCCTCGTCCCGGAGCCTTGCGATCTTTGCCTTCACCCGGCCGATATGCTTGGCAGTAGCCTTATTATAGGGCGTCTTCTGCAGCTCGTCCTCGAGCTCCTTTATCTGCTCTTCCAGGCCTGCCATCTGCTGTTCCTATATGAATGGCGGGATTTTGGACATATAGTTGTGGGTCTCTCCCAAAAGCGACGCGATTGCGTGGATGAAAGATGCGTGCGGGTCCGATAGCAGATGCAAATGGCAGGAATCTTCCCGGTGCATGGATGGTATATCAACAATTATAAGTGCCGGGAAGTCCTAACTCATCAGGCAATTTGCTGCTATAGTGTAGTCCGGCCAATCATGCGGGCCTCTCACGCCCGCGACTGGGGTTCGAATCCCCATAGCAGCATCCTGTTCTTCTGTATTTTCTCCTGATTCCAGGAATTTATCCCAATTTAAGAGTGGGATGACTATCAAATACCATGAAAACGAAGAACCGTATGATGTAATGCTG
>CAZRCH010000060.1:0-9826 GCA_964598545.1 uncultured Methanolinea sp.
CGCGCCACCAGCTCGACTCTTTTAACAATTTTCTTCTGCAGAACCTGCAGAAGGTAGTCAATGAACAGCGCGTCATCGAGACCGACATCGAGATTCGGGGAAGGAGCAACGACCCGGTATGGGTAGAACTCGGCAAAGTAGAAGTAAAAAAGCCACTGGTGAGGGAGGCGGACGGCTCCCAGGGAGATCTCTTCCCAAGCGAAGCACGACTTCGCAACCTCACATATGCTGCACCTATCCACCTGGAACTGACCCTTGTGCAGGGGGGCGAACGCCAGGACCCGGTTGTCACCACGATCGGGCAACTGCCCATCATGGTCGGCTCGGCGGCATGCAACCTCTACGGGATGAGCCAGGATGAACGGGTCTCCCATGGGGAAGATCCGTTGGACCCTGGCGGGTATTTCATTGTGAACGGGACTGAGCGCGTGCTGATGACGCTTGAGGATCTTGCTTCCAACAAGATCATGACCGAATACACGGAACGCTACAACGAGCGTATCTACGTGGCAAAGGTATTCTCCCAGTATCGCGGGTACAGGGCGCTCGTCGTGGTGGAGAGGAACAGGAAGAACCTCCTCGAGGTCTCTTTTCCCTCTGTTGCAGGCCACCTGAAGTTCGTTGACCTGATGCGTGCGCTCGGGATGGTCAGCGACCATGACGTGGTGAGCGCCGTCTCCACGGACGAGGATATCCTCACCTACATGATGCAGAACCTGGAGGAGAGCGATTGCGACAGCGTGGACGCAGGGGTCATGTACGTTGGGAAGAAACTTGCTCCCAACCAGACCAAGGATTACCAGCGGAAGCGTGCGGAGTTTGTCCTTGACAACTATCTCCTCCCCCACCTCAACTACCTGATGCCGACAAATCTCAAGGAGGGCGACGAGGGATACCGCGAGGCCGTAGCCGAGGTCCGACTGGCTAAGGCCCATTTCCTGGGGCGCATGGCAGAGGCCTGCTTTGACCTAGTTCTCTCGAAGAGGAGGATTGACGACAAGGACCACTACTCCAACAAGCGGCTGAAGCTTGCGGGAGACCTGATGGAGGATCTCTTCCGCATCTCCCTCAACAGGCTGACAAGGGACATCAAGTATCAGCTGGAGCGGGCCAGCATGCGTCATCGCGATCTCTCCATCGGGACAGCGGTGCGTGCGGACGTGCTGACCGAGCGCCTGCTTCACCCTCTCGCAACAGGGAACTGGGTGGGTGGCAGGACCGGCGTTTCCCAGCTGCTGGACAGGGTGGACCACATGAGCGTCCTCTCACACCTCCGCCGCGTCATCTCCCCCCTCTCCCGCTCGCAGCCTCATTTCGAGGCCCGTGACCTGCACCCCACCCAGTGGGGGCGGATCTGCCCGAGCGAGACCCCTGAAGGTCCGAACTGCGGCCTGGTGAAGAACTTTGCCCAGATGGTGGAGATCAGCAAGGGAGTCCAGGACGAGGATGAGGTGATCCGGGTCCTCTATACCCTTGGAGTGGAGCATATCAAGGGGGACGTCAGATGAAGAAGGCACGGGTGTTTGTGGATGGAGCCCTGATAGGGCTCGTCGAGGACCCAAAGGCGTTGGTCTCCCAGGTGCGGGCCATGCGCCGCCAGGGTGTCATACCCACGGAAGTGAATATCTCCCACAAGGAATTCAACAACGACGTCATTATTCACACCGACAGGGGCCGGGCCCGGCGGCCATTGGTTGTCCTCCAGCAGGGCAAACCCCTCATCTCGGCGGAAGACGTTGAGAAACTGAAGAAAAAAGAGATCGAATTTGATGCGCTCATTAAAAAGGGCTTAATCGAGCTGATCGATGCAGAAGAGGAGGAGGACCTCCTGATTGCCATCAACCCCGGCGACATGTCCCCTGCCCACACCCACATGGAGATAGACTCCTCGCTGATCCTGGGAATCGGAGCGGCACATGTGCCGTTCCCCGAGCATAACGCAAGCCCCAGGGTCACCATGGGTGCAGGGATGGTCAAGCAGGCCCTGGGGTTCGGGGCCGCGAACATGAAGATCCGCCCGGATACCAGGGGGCATCTCCTCCACTACGTCCAGAAACCCCTGGTACATACCCAGACCTCGGACCTGATCGGCTCGGATGACAGGCCGGCCGGCCAGAACTTCGTCGTGGCAATCCTCTCGTTCGAGGGGTACAATATCGAGGATGCCCTCATATTCAACAAGGCATCCATCGACAGGGGGCTTGGCCGCTCCCACTTCTTCCGCACCTACGAGGGAGAAGAGCGGAGGTACCCCGGCGGGCAGGTCGACCGCATCGAAATCCCCGACGAAGAGGTGACCGGGGCCCACGGTGCCGAGAGCTACAAGAACCTCGATGATGACGGGGTGATCAACCCTGAGACAGTGGTCAACGAGAAAGATGTCCTGATCGGGAAGACCTCCCCGCCCCGGTTCCTCGAGGAGCCGACAAGCGACCTTATCACCGTCGAGAAGCGCCGCGACACTTCGGTAACAATGCGCAGCAACGAGCGCGGGATCGTGGACACGGTCATCATCACTGAAGGAGAAAACAGCTCCCGCCTGGTCAAGGTCCGTACCAGGGACCAGCGGATTCCTGAAGTGGGCGACAAGTTTGCGTCCCGACACGGGCAGAAAGGGGTCATCGGCCTGATCGCTCCCCAGGAGGACATGCCGTATACCGAGTCCGGGCTTACCCCCGACCTTGTCATCAACCCGCACGCCATCCCGAGCAGGATGACGATCGGGCACATGCTCGAGATGATCGGTGGCAAGGTAGGGTCCCTCGAGGGGCGTAGGGTCAACGGGACCGCGTTCTCGGGCGAACGCGAGGAAAACCTCCGTGCTTCCCTGAAACGTCAGGGATTTGCCCATACCGGGCGTGAAGTGATGTATGACGGCATCACCGGAAAACGGTTCTCGGCAGATATCTATATGGGTGTCATCTACTACCAGAAGCTCTACCACATGGTCTCCTCGAAGATGCATGCCCGGTCAAGGGGACCGGTTCAGGTGCTGACCCGCCAGCCCACGGAAGGGAGGGCCAGGGAAGGGGGCCTGCGGTTTGGAGAGATGGAGCGTGACGTGATGATCGGCCATGGAGCTGCAATGGCGCTCAAGGAGCGGCTCCTGGACGAGTCCGACAAGGTGCAGGAGTACGTCTGCGCCCGGTGCGGGATGGTGGCCATGCTCGACCGGAAGGCCAACACGACCAGGTGCCTTGCCTGCGGCGGCGAGACAGACATCTACCCGGTGGAGATGTCGTACGCATTCAAGCTGCTCCTTGACGAGATGAAGAGCATGGGAATTGCCCCGAGGTTGAAACTCGAGGACGTGGTGTAGGAGGGAGTGCCATGCCTAGCCCAAAGAGAATTGGAAAGATAGAATTCGGACTCCTCTCCCCAAAGGAGATCCGCACCATGAGCGTGCGCAAGATCATCTGGGCCGACACCTATGATGATGACGGGTTTCCCTACCCCCAGGGGCTGATGGACTTAAACCTCGGGGTGATCGATCCCGGGCTCAGGTGCAAGACATGCGACCAGAAGGCGAGCGAGTGCCCTGGCCATTTCGGGCATATCGAGCTCGCAAAACCGGTCATTCACGTCGGGTACACCAGGCTTATCCGAAAACTTCTCCGGGTGACCTGCAGGAGCTGCAGCAGGCTCCTCCTCTCCCCTGAGGAGATCGAGAAGGTCGTCGGGACAGAGGACGACCTGACAGGTGACTTCCTCTCCGAAAAGGATATCAAGAAGGAAAGGCTCTGCCCCCACTGCGGGGAGCAGCAGCTCAAGATCAACTTCGAAAAGCCGACAACATTCTCGGAGATCTTCGTTGACGACGGGAAGAAGATCGAGCATAAGCTCACCCCTGCCGACATCCGTGCACGGATGGAGAAGATACCGGACGAGGATCTCCGGCACCTCGGGATCAACCCCGATGTCGCAAGGCCCGAGTGGACGATCCTCACGGTGCTTCCTGTCCCGCCGGTCACTATGCGCCCCTCCATTATCCTTGAGAACGGACAGCGATCCGAGGACGATCTCACGCACAAGCTCGTGGATATCATCAGGATCAACCAGCGTTTCAAGGAGAACCAGGATGCGGGAGCGCCGCAGCTGATCATCGAGGACCTCTGGGAACTCCTGCAGTACCACGTCACCACTTACCTTGACAACGAGGTGGCCGGCTGCCCACCGGCCAGGCACAGGAGCGGGCGCCCCCTCAAGACTCTCTCGCAGAGACTGAAGGGGAAAGACGGGCGTTTCCGTGGCTCTCTCTCCGGCAAGAGGGTCAACTTTTCTGCCAGGACGGTCATCTCGCCCGATCCAAACCTGAGCGTGATCGAGGTGGGAATACCCCTTGCGGTCGCAAACGAGATGACCATCCCTGTCCAGGCAAACCCGTTCAATATCGAGGAGCTTCGGCAGATGGTAAGATACGGTCCCTTCCGGGCTTCCCTCTCCGATCCGTGCGGCGCCAACTACGTCATACGTCCCGACAAGCGGCGCATTCGCCTGGCAGAGGGGAACCTTGAGACCGTTGCCGAGATGCTTGAGCCCGGGTGGACGGTAGAGCGCCAGATCAGGGATGGCGACATCGTCCTCTTCAACCGGCAGCCCTCGCTGCACAGGATGAGCATCATGGCCCACAGGGTAAAGGTGATGGACGGCCGGACCTTCAGGTTAAATCCGGCGGTATGCCCGCCATACAACGCGGACTTCGATGGCGACGAGATGAACCTGCATATTCCCCAGACAGAGGAAGCAAGGGCCGAGGCGGCAATTCTCGTCGCAGTAGAGGAGAACATCCTCTCCCCGAGGTTCGGCGGACCTATCATCGGCGGCATCCACGACCACGTGTCAGGCATCTTCATGCTCACCAACCAGGTGAAGTGGCACACCAAGGAAGAGGCACTCTATCTCCTGAAGAACATCGGGGTGGAGCGCCTCCCCGCCCCCGGCACGCAGGAGGGCGGGCGGCTGCTCTGGAGCAACAAACAGATCTTCTCCGCTGTCCTGCCAAAGGAACTGAACATGGTGTTTCGGGCGAGCAGCTGCCAGAATTGCGAGACCTGCCGGAGAGAGCTCTGCGAACGCGATGCGTACGTCCGGATCATCGACGGGATTCTCGAATCCGGGACAATTGACAAGAAGGCAATCGGCGCATTCGACGGGCAGATAGTGAACCGCATCATCAGGCAGTACGGCATGAAGCGGGCAGCGGAGTTCATTGACGCCATTACCCACCTCTCGATCCGTGCCATCATGATGAACGGGTTCTCGTTTGGTATCGACGATGAGGATCTCTCGAAGACCGAGTATGGCCAGATCGATGAGGTGCTCTCGAACGCTGTCAACGACGTGCAGCGGCGGATCAAGATCTATGAAGACGGCCAGCTCGAGGCAATGCCTGGGAGGACGCCCGAGGAGACACTCGAGATGCAGATCATGCAGGTGCTCGGAAAAGCCCGTGACCGGACGGGGGAGATCGCGGGCCGGCACCTGGGTCTCGGGAACAGCGCGGTGGTCATGGCGGTCTCTGGCGCGAGGGGCTCCATGCTGAACCTGACCCAGATGGCAGGGTGCGTCGGGCAGCAGTCGGTGCGCGGAGAGCGGATCATGCGCGGGTATGACGACCGCACGCTTCCCCACTTCAAAAAGGGCGACCGCGGATCCGATGCCCACGGGTTCATCACCCACAGTTACAAGTCGGGGTTGAACCCCACGGAATTCTTCTTCCACGCCATCGGCGGCCGTGAAGGTCTCGTCGACACTGCGGTCAGGACATCACAGAGCGGGTACCTGCAGCGACGCATGATCAACGCCCTCCAGGACCTGAAAGTGGCATATGACGGGACTGTCAGGACAACCGGGGGTCGTATCATCCAGTTCTGCTACGGTGAGGATGGGACGGACCCCATGAAGAGCAGTTTCGGCGATCCGGTGGACGTGAAAGGCATCGTCGAGAGCATCCTGAAGGAGGAGGTATAAGATGAATTCCGGGTTTGAGGAGGCAATTCAAGATGCCAGCCTGCCTGACAAGACCAAGCAGCAGCTGCGAACTTTCCTTGAAGGAAAGGAAATCACCAGTGAGCAGTTCTCTACCATCCTCGACAGGGTAATAAACGAGTACATGAACACCCGCATCGAGGCCTGTGAGGCGGTCGGGATCATCGCGGCGCAGTCGATTGGAGAACCCGGGACGCAGATGACGATGCGTACGTTCCACTATGCCGGGGTAGCAGAGATCAACGTTACTCTCGGCCTGCCGAGACTGATCGAGATCATGGATGCCAGGAAAGAGCCGAGCACTCCCACCATGACCATCTACCTCCAGGAAGAGTTCTCAGGCGACCGGGACCGGGCGAGGGAAGTGAGCTGGCAGATCGAGGCTGCGCCCCTGCACGAGTTCGGAGATATCGTCATCGACATGGAGAACATGCAGATCGTGGTCCAGCTCAATGTAGCCGTGTGTGACAAGAGAAAGATCTCGGTTGCTGAGATCGTTGAGATTGCACCGAGGAAGATCAGGGATCGGCGGCATTACCGCGATTTCGATCACGAAGTGGACGAGAAGGGCGCGGTCATGTACTTCACGCCAAAAGACAGGGAGAGCTACCAGAACCTCTTCCAGCTGGCCGAGCACGTGCGCAACGTCATCGTCCAGGGCATCGATGATATCGAGCGCGTGGTGGTCAGGAAGGAGAGCGGAGAGTATATCCTATATACTGAAGGATCCAACCTTAAAGACGTGTTTGAGGTTGTCGGTGTGGATACCACGAGGACCCGCACCAACAACATCAGCGAGATCTCCCAGGTGCTCGGCATCGAAGCAGCCAGGAATGCCATCATCCACGAAGCCCTCTCTACGCTGAACGAGCAGGGAATTATGGTGGATGTGCGGCATATCATGCTGGTTGCCGACATGATGTGCATGGAAGGGGAAGTAAAGCAGATCGGCCGGCATGGGATTGCCGGCGAGAAGGAGAGTGTCCTCTCCCGTGCTGCATTCGAGGTGACGGTCAATCACCTGCTCGATGCGGCAGTAGCCAACGAGGTGGACGAACTATCAGGAGTAACAGAGAACGTGATCGTGGGCCAGCCCATTCAGCTCGGCACCGGTGACGTGAAACTCATTGCAAAACCATTGAACTAGGAGAATTGTAATGGATTTTAATGCTTCTTTACGAAGAGCCATAAAGACAGGAGAAGTCCTGCTCGGCCAGAACATGACCGCGCAGTCAATCGACAACGGCAGTGCCCAGATGGTGGTAGTGGCTGGCAACTGCCCGGAAAATTTCAGGGAAATGCTCAAATCAAAGGATAACCTCTTTGTCTACACGTTCGAGGGATCCAGCGTGCAACTGGGGAAGGCATGCGGGAAACCCTTCATGGTCAGCGCCCTTGCAGTCATCAACCCTGGCGAATCCGATATCCTCAGTCTCAAGAGGGCCTGAAACCATGGCGGAAGTGCTGCTGAACGAGGACTGCATGCGGCTGATATCCCAGTTCGAGAAGCTGACGGGGGCAGGAAGCAGGGACTGCGTGATTGACGACCGGAACAACCGCATCATATTTGTGATCAACCCTGGCGAGATGGGGCTTGCGATCGGGAAGAGCGGGGCCAGCATCAAGAAGGCGATGGACACCATGGGCAAGAAGATCGAGGTGGTGGAGTACGCAAACACCCCCGAACAGTTCCTCAGAAACTGTTTCCTGCCCGCCAAAGTGACAGCCATCGAGTTCGAAGGCGAGGGGGATTCCCAGGTTGCGCATGTCGAGGTCAGGGACGAGGATAGGGGCCTTGCCATAGGCAAGGAAGGCAAGAACATCTTCAAAGCGAAGAAGCTTGCCCAGCGCCAGCACAATATCAACGATGTGCTCCTGGTGAATAACCAGGCTGAATAACCTCTTATTTTTTCAATCTTCGCCAGAATACGTAAAGTTGATGTACCTCTTTGATATTCATCCCGGAGGATGGTCAATTGCACAAAATCCAGGGTGTGCAGCCCCACACCTGCTGGATGCGCAAACCCAGCCGATCAGAGCGGCACAGACCTGTGCGGGTCCTCGTGAGGGGGTGATGAACCAGGGAGCGGGCATATCTGCCCGAGCGCTGCCTGGATCTCTCTCAAGCGCCCTGTGATCTCGTGAAGTTTCTCATCAAGGCTGGTAAGCTCATACTGGATCCCCCTGATGTCGTTCTTGATACTCTCTATGTCGTAGAACGCACTCTCGATCTCGGCCATGGTGTTTGCGATCACCATGTTGGCATAAGTACACTTGTCGGGCATTCATGGCTCCCATGAGCTATGTGGTATTTCATCCTGATGAAAGGTGCCGGTCAATCATCAAAGGCACTGTTCGAAATGTTACCCGTTCCGGGACGAGTGTTGAGAAGAATGTGAGGCCACGGGCCTGGAGGGATTCGAACCCTCGACATCCGGGTTAGAAGCCCGGCGCTCTATCCTGGCTAAGCCACAAGCCCCCTGAAGCGTATAAATATGTGGGCGGGAGGTAATTAATCGTTCTTCACGTGGAAGGAACCGCGGGGCCAGGAAAACCCCCAGTCTTCTTTCCGGGCGGGGAGTCTCACATGCAGTTGCGGCGCGGGAAAAAAAGAATGGGATAATTATCCCCTTGCGCGTCTGGAGCGAGGTTTTGTCACCCTGCATGGTAGCAGGCCGATTTCAGCACTTCTACGGTGATGGGATGGAGAAGCCCCTCGGCAGTCACGCTCCGGATCGTAGAGGTTCCCACGCATTTGACCTTGATTCGGGCAGACATGCGCTCCCGCTCCTCGTAATGCAGGCCATGGGAATATTCCATGATCCGCTTCATCGTGATGCTCAGCGCGAGGATCTCGACAATGATCCCCGAGTCCCCGGGAGACACATCCTCCATGTCCACGGACGTCATAAAGACGAGCGAGCCGGCGGGGATCCCGGCGAGGGTTACCACGTTGTGCGTACTCTGTAGTTCCAGGGTCCTGGCCTTGCCCTCCTGGAGCTCTCTGATCACCTGCGGGGAAATTCCGGTTAATGCGAAGCACTTCATGAGGATCACCCGTACATCGGAAGCTGTTCTTTCTTTGGCATCGTCTCTGCAGTCTTCACCTGTTCGGCGAGCTTCTGCATTGTCGACTCTATCTCTTCAGCCTGCTCAATCAACGGCTGGACATCGAGTTGAATCTCATACATCTTGTTCAGGACCTCTATTGCAGCCGCTGACGCCCTTGGGTCCGGTGCATTGATGGTCTCCCCGAGAAGCCCGTATGCGGGGATGTTCCGGATCTTGCACTCTGTGAGGACGCTGCTTGCGATCCCCGAGATACTCCCTACTGGGAGGATGATGGTGGAGTCCTGTATCCGGGAGAGGGCCTGCTCGTTGCTTGCCACTCCAAAGACCCTCTTTTCAGGCTCATTTGTGATGATGCCTGCGATCGTGACGACCTCTTTTACGGAGAAGGGCTCCAGCCAGTCCATGATCCCGTTTGCCACCTCGTAGCAGATCATGGGGTGGATGGGGATATCTGCGACAATCGCAGAGATATCACCCTTTTCGTAGATGCGCACCGGGACATTGATCACTCCCTTGTTCATCATGGCCAGGGGAGGGAAGTATTTGCTGTTGATGCTCCCGATCTGTTCGAACTCCAGCTGGTCGACCATGTACTGGAGCGCGATGCTCCCCACGAGGCCGCTTCCCGGGAATCCCATCAGGACAGAGGATCCGGGCCTGGAGATGGGTCGGGAGAATATCTTGATATCGGTGTTTGGTTCAGGCGACATTAGCTTAACATATTCCATCCACCTAAAAAAGTATTATGCAAGAATATCCTGTGAAA